>CAZXHI010000026.1:0-6468 GCA_964640555.1 uncultured Thermoplasmatales archaeon
GCAGGTATCCCATCAATTGTGTATGGTTTTTTTGCCTTACTTTTTATTAGCCCAATACTTAGGGGATGTTTCGGTGCCAGTTATTTCAATGCAGCAAGTGCAATAATTGTCATTGCTATTATGGTTCTACCAATTATTGTAAGCATATCTGACGATGCCATGAAAGCTGTTCCAAATCATCTTAGAGAATCCAGTCGTGCTCTTGGCGCTACAAAATGGGAAACATCAACTAAAGTTGTCATTCCTGCAGCTTCAAGTGGAATTACCGCCTCCATTCTTTTGGGACTTGCTCGAGCGCTTGGGGAAACTATGGTTGTAACACTTGCAGCAGGAAGCGTTGCACGTCTTACCCTTAACCCTCTTGAAGAAGTTCAAACCATGACTGCATATATCGCCCAAGTGGCCACAGGAGATATCCCCCCAGGAGTTGCAGTGTCTGCTGCGTTTGCCGTTGGGCTTGTTCTATTCATGATCACATATGCGGTTAACACAATCGCAGGACGTATTGTAGTTCAAATTAAAAACGGTACAATTGCAAAAGGTAAAAAATCGAGACATAATGAAAATAAGTTAATAGTGACCGTTTCTAGATTTATCGATTATATTTTGGGATCGATAGTAAAAGTCACCTATAGCGTTAAGATCAAACTGAAATTGATAAAAAATAAAATACTCAAGACTAAAACTCTTACTCTTGGACGACGTTATCGAAAAGAAAGAATAGGCGTTACAGCTATTGGGATGTGCCTTGTTATATTATCAATCTTTTTGGTACTTTTACTAAGCAACATCATCACGGAGGGTATCGGTGGGATTAATGGTAATTTTTTAACGTCATTTCCTAGTTATCGCCCTTCAACAGCAGGTATTTTTCCTGTTATCATGGGTTCAGTCTATCTTATGTTGCTAACTATGCTTTTCGCAGCACCTTTGGGTGTTGGTGCAGCTGTCTATCTTAATGAATTCGCTAAAGATACCCGTTACACTCGTTTTCTAAGGCGCATTATTCAGAATCTTGCTGGTGTTCCTTCTATTGTTTTTGGGCTCATGGGTCTTGCGATTTTCGTTCGTTTATTTGATTTTGGTCCGAGTCTATTGTCGGGGAGCCTCACATTAACCATCATGGTTTTGCCAATTATTGTTGTAACAACAGAAGAAGCACTAAAATCAGTGCCTCACAGTTTTAGAGAGGCTGCGAGAGGAGTTGGGTCAACAAAATGGCAGACTGTACGCCATCATGTTTTACCAAACGCCACTCCAGGTATTCTAACCGGCATTATTCTTTCGCTGTCACGTGCCATTGGAGAAACGGCACCAATACTGTTTATTGGAGCGGTATTTGCAAAAACAGCACCATCAGGTGTTTTTGATGGTTTTCTTGCCCTTCCCTTAACTATTTTCTTTTGGACTCGTCATCCGAAAGCTGAGTTTCACACTCTTGCTGCTAGCACTATTCTTGTTTTACTTGTCATACTCCTATCTATGAATATTGTTGCCATCATCATCCGTCAAAGGGCACAGGCAAGGAGGGAATGGTAAAATGGTTTCTAAAAAAGAAAAATCAAATCAAAATATAGAGAAAATCCAGGTAAAAAATGTCAACGTGTATTATAACAGTAACCATGCTATAAAAAACGTATCAATGGACATCAAAGAAAAACGCGTGACTGCTTTAATTGGCCCTAGCGGCTGTGGAAAAAGTACACTTCTTCGTTCATTTAATCGGATGAACGATGAAATTGTTGGTTGCAGAACTGAAGGATCAGTTATCTGGGGCGGCATAGACATTTTGGATGATAAAGTGGATCCTGTTCCTCTTCGACGAAAGGTGGGAATGGTATTTCAAAAACCCAATCCATTCCCAAAATCCATATACGATAATATTACCTATGGACCGAAAATCCACGGCATCAGAGAAAAAGAAATGCTAGATAAAATCGTTGAAAAAAGCCTTAAAGATGCGGCAATCTGGAATGAAGTTGGAGACAGATTAGGTGATTCAGCCATGAGTCTTTCTGGAGGGCAGCAACAACGATTATGCATTGCTCGGACATTAGCAATAGAACCAGAGGTCATCTTAATGGATGAACCTTGCTCGGCTTTAGATCCCATAGCAACTGCTAAAATCGAGGATCTCATAAACCAACTTAAAAAGAACTATACAGTTGTCATTGTTACTCATAATATGCAACAAGCCGCAAGGGTAAGTGATTATACAGGTTTCTTTTATTTAGGTGAATTAATTGAATATGGAAAAACAAAACAGATATTTGAAAATCCTAAAATGGAACTCACTGAAAACTACATGACTGGAAGATTTGGATAAGGAGGAATAAAATATGGGTACTAAATTTGATGAACAACTTAAAAAAATCAAGCAAGGCGTATTAGAAATGGGAGAGCTTGCACAGACTATGCTCAGAGAGTCGATTGTCGCATTGAAAAACCATGATCTGGAACTTGCCGATAAAGTATACGATAATAAAGATATGATAATGAAAATGGATGGAGATATTGAACACCGCTGTTTACAGGCCATCTCCATGTATCAACCTATGGCTAAAGACATGAGAGTAATTGGATCATCACTCAAGCTTATCACCTATCTTACAAGAATTGGAAGATATGGAAAAGATATTGCAAAGTTTGTAAAAGAAATAGCAGATGAACCACACATTAAAAAACTGGTAAGTATCCCTCACATGAGCAAAATTGTGGATAGTATGATATCTGACGCACTTATTGCATATAAAAATGAAGAACCAGTAGACATAAAGAGCTTTGTTGAAAGGGATGATGACGTTGATATATTACGTAATTCCATCTTCAGAGAATCACTCACATATATGATGCAGAACAGCAAAAATATCGAGCGGTGCATGTACTATATTATGATTTCCAGGTACCTCGAACGGTGCGCAGATCATTCATGTAAGATGGCGGAAAAAATACAGTATATGGCAACTGCGGAGCGGATAGAAATTAAATGAAAAAGAGAGACAAGTCATTGTACCTCTAATTAGATTCTTTCCCAAATGACAGAAGAGTCACTGATTCCAGATCATACACCTTCTGGAGGGAATGTGTCCTGTTGATATACTGTTGATAACTCAGCTTTAATTACTTCTGCCAGACGCTTTATTCCCTCCTTTATGATCTCATCTTCAGAATAAGAAAAGTTTAAGCGCATTGAATTATAATTTCCACCTTCAGGGAAAAAAGCCTCACCGACAACATATGCGACTTTCTTAGCTAACGCCTTTTGGAACATCAATCTCGTATCAATACTCTTTGGAAGTGTTATCCAAATAAACATGCCTCCTTTTGGCACAGTCCATTTAACTCCAGATGGAAAGTATTCTTTAAGCGATTTCAACATCAAATCACGTTTCCTTTTGTATAATTTCTTTATCTGTTCAACGTGTTTATCAAGATATCCACCGTTTATGTATTCATATGCAACATACTGAGAAAAACTGTTTGTGCAAAGATCAGTTGCCTGCTTAGCTTGTATAAACTTATCAAGTATTTTCTTTGATGCGACAACCCAACCCAGTCTGAAACCAGGTGCAAGAATTTTAGAGAAAGTACTGATATAAACAACACGGCCTTTTGTATCCAACGATTTGATCGGTGGGATGGAATCCCCCTCAAATATAAGTTCACTATACGGATCGTCTTCAATGATTAAAAAGTCATATTCTGAAGCGATATCTAGGAGTTCTTTCCTATGATTCAACGGCATTGTTTCTCCAGAGGGATTTTGGAAAGTTGGAACCGTGTAAATAAATTTTGGAATTACCCCTGTTCGCTTTAATCTTTCAAGATTTCTACGTAATGAACCCGTATCGATGCCTTCGTCATTCATGGGGATTGATTCGCAATTTGCTTCAAATGCATGAAACGCCTGAACAGCACCAAGATATGCAGGTACGCTTGTTAAATATGTGTCACCAGGATCTAAAAAACAGATAGCGGCAAGCGATAGAGCTTGTTGAGCCCCACTTGTAACCAGAATGTCGTGCAACTCGCAATTAATATGGTGATTCTTTTTCATCCGTTCGGCAAGAACACCTCTAAGTGATGTCAAGCCTTCTGTCGTACCATACTGAAGTGCCTGTTCAATATTCCCTTTAAAGATTTTCTCTATACATTCATGGATAATATCAACAGGAAATGCCAACGGGTTTGGTAACCCGCCTGCAAAGGATATCATTCCAGGAGTCTGAGTTAATTTTAGAAGTTCACGTATTTCAGAAGATCTGAAACGTGTAGCCCGTTTTGAAAATAATCGATCAATATTTACAACCATAGGAGCCTCCACTGAAGGAAACGATGGGTATCTTATAAAAGTTGGTATATGATGCGCTTCTACACTCTAGTGTTGGTAAAAATAAATCCCCCCTAAATGTAAAAACCTGAGAAATATGTCACCCCTTTCCAAACTGTCATAGATGCGGTCCCTATCTCTATTTTAGAAATAGTTTTCCCACGTCTTCGGAGATAGTGATACGGTTTGTTTTACCATATTTCTCAATGGAAATAATCCCTTTAATCTCCATGTCTTTCAATACCCTATGAGCCTTTACTTTACCCATGTTTGGCAATCTGCTGATCTCTGATTGTAACACATCACCGTTATGTTCGATAAGTTTCTTCAAAATCTTGTTTTCATTGTAATTTAAAAATTTTAAGAGTACTGCTTTGCAGGAATTTTCTACATTTTTTGTTTCAGATTGATCATTGTTGTTATCAATGTTGACAATCTGTGAAATCAGTTTCATGTTTTCTTCCAATTGCTTTTTCATGCTTTTTGATATTAAATAGTATGAAACTGGAATAATCACAGCTACTATCAAAGCAGAGGCAATCCATAATGTATAATTCTGAAGAGGGTTTTTACCTTGGCCTTTACCTGGACCGGTGGATGAAGTAGGATCATTGCAAGTATTATAAAAATCAACTGCAACAACAATAAAAAAAACGATTATGACCAGTATTGAAATTAAATACGGCCACTTTTTAAGAATCTTTTTCATAAATATTGCCTAAAGATTAATCGTTTTAAACTCTTTTGCTTGGTTTCACTATTTGTAACTTCTTTTCTGTTGGTTTCACCAGCCATTTAAATATGGTTTCAAACAAACAATGCAATCAGGTTTTGCAATGAAAGCAAAGCAGGAGATAAAATATGAAAAGAACAACAAAAAAACAAAGGACAGTTGCTCGTAATCTGTCAGGAGGTGATCATAAAATGAGAAAGATACTAATAGTAGACATATTGGCATTTGCATTAGTTGCAACAATAGGATTGGTAAGTGCTGGATATGGATCTGGTGATGGAGACGGAACAGGATTCATTGACGAGGATGGCGATGGCATATGCGACAACTTTGTTGATGAAGACGGTGACGGCATCAATGATAACTGTGATGGAACTGGTCTAGGCACACACAATAGATATCGTAACGGCGGCGGTTATGGACCTGGCGATGGAAAAGACAACAAAGGCAATGGACCCAAAGATGGAACTGGCTACGGCCCCGGCAACTGTTGTGATAACTGATAAGCTTGATGACGAAGACAATAAACCATCACTTGAAAAAACAAGGTTTGAAGCAAAGAATACAGACCTTACCCCCTCTTTCTTTATTTTGATGCAATCTATAGGGTTGGTTTCACCAGCCCTTTAAATAAAGTTTCAAACAAATGAAATAACTAGAAAAAATGGAGATGAAAAAATGAATAAAAAAATAATTGTGGCAGTTGCAATTGTTTCACTACTAACATTTAGTGGTGTGGTTGCAGCTGTAGTAGAAGCAAGTGGAAACATGGAAAAACAAAAGCAAACAGCACCATTGGATGGCAATCAATTTGGACTGTGGGAAAGAATACGAAACAGAATCCGTGATACATTTGGGATATGTAACGGCGATTGCACCGAGATGGTTGATGTTACAGGTGTTTTAACATATGACGAAACATACTTCTATGTCGATGATGTAGAAGTACATTTTGGACCAGTATGGTACGTCTCTATAACTGACTCGGCAGTTGACTATGACAATGATGGTGTTGAAGAGCTCGTTATCGATGAAATACAAGGACTTGTAGGAACAACTGTTACCATGGAAGGGCATATGCAATCGGATAACTGGCTTAGTGTGTTCACCATCAACGGTGAAACGTACAGAGACATAGGAAAACCAATTTGGTCTGGTGGAGCAGGTGGACATCATGGCAATGGAAATGGAGACGAATAGATGAAGAAAAAATATGCAATAGGAATCGTATTGGTTGGTTTGTTAGTAATGTCGGCGTTTGTATCTACTGCTACTGCCGATCACGAACATATAGAACATGAGAATGAACACATTACGAGAAATCAAGAAGGGACAGATAGTAATGACAATGGCGATCAAACAATGAACCAGGACTGTATTCAGGAAAGACCAAGAAATAGAGGAC
>CAZXHI010000027.1:0-26214 GCA_964640555.1 uncultured Thermoplasmatales archaeon
TTCATCCCAGAACGTTTCTGCGATAGATAGAGAAATTTCCTTAGGAGTTGAAAGATCACTAAGAATATAATCGGAATATATACCGACTTGTTGCTCTGCCCTAACAATGGTTTTAGAAGGATTATCCAAATGTTTTATATATATGGGAGAAACAGTTTGCTCACCATATTCATTGTAATGAATTGCCAATGGTGTAGCAATTAATGAATAAAATGGATTTGAATCTGACACAGTTATTGCTGAAGGAAATTCATTAGCCAATGTCGAGTGTGAATCAAATGTTCCAATATGATCCTGTAAATGACTTACAATTTCAGTTGATGAGGTACTAACCGATACACCAAAAGAGGTTAAAATCACCATAGATACAGCTAGCATAGAGATTATAATCTTCCTGTTTCTAAACATATTCAATCGCCTGTTAATTATTATATTATATGTATTATTTAAACGTTATTACAAATAAAGAACCTATATTTGTATTGCAGTGGAAAAGTTGAAAAATATAAAATTATAAAAAAATAAATGATGATGAGGGATTACTTATCTATTTTCCCTCATTGCATGGTTCATATGGGTTAAACGCTGGATCTCCAAGCAAATTCAGCTGATAAATTGTACAGTATTTTTCGACTATAACCCTGTCTCCCCCACTACCTGTTGTTGTCATAGTATATGTTGGAGTATCAGTTGACCCATCAAGAGGTGGCGTCCACAAATAAGTAACATCAGCCTCTTCGGGCAAGAACTCATTCTTAGCGTTTCTTAGAGCTGTTCCGATGTCAACGTCGTCCTCAATCAAGCTTTGATATGATTTTTCAAATATCACACCACAGAAATGTACAGGTGGATAGTTACCACGTTTTGCATTTAGAGCCGCCTTAAGATATCCCACTATGCCCAGTCCCACACCCTCATCCAAAAGAGGCCATTTTGGACGTGGTTCTAAGTATCCCCCTATTGCCGAATATGTTGTAGGGGAAATATAGGCATTTACTCCGGAATGCAAATACGTATTGGCAATAGTATTTTCTGGATGAATGCTATCGATTTTTCCCGAGCCGCAACCTTCGATAAATACAACAGATGGTCCGAGTTCCATATTCGAAACTGCCCTTACATTGTATCCTCCAATGCTGTCTAGCGGCGATCTAAAACCACCCACTACTGGAATGAATCTGCCAATAATCTGATAAAATATCGGGGGGCCACCCATAAAGTACAACATGCTATCCCCATGCTCAAATCCAAACCATATTCCATGAGAGTTTGACAATATAATATTGCTGTTATCCTGCAGTTCTCCCCCTTTAATGCTAGACTGATCACTAAACGATTCTCTCCACCAGTCCAAATCGAATAACGAATTGATACTCTCAAATCCTTGAGCGCGTTTCACAAGAGATCGTGGGAAAAAGAGGCGGTTGAGTATCCCATCATGTTTAATTTCCCATAGAGCCTCATCCGTATAACCAACTCTTTGAGCTTGACCGCGTTCTGCTACATCTACATTAAATTCCCCTTCCTCCAGGTTACCAGACGTCCTCATGTTAAGGAAGTGCTGTTCACCAGTTGGGAATTTCATAGGTTCGTGTTGGCCAAGAATGTTATAAATCGTATTGAAAATTGGCAATTTTTGGAACTCTAACCCTGCACCAGACATAACCACTGCATTATCCTTCCAATCCCCCATCTTCTCGATTATGTCCTCGTAGAATACCGTCCTAGCTATCAAAGCACTTGCGTCCTGCACGTCCCAGCCAGTAATACGTCCAACAATATTTTCTACCTCTGGATAACCCGATGTGGAGTAAAGATCGTTTTCTGTATCTTCTTTCCCAATATGAGGTTGCATAAAGTAGGTTTCTGGATCGATATTTCCATATATGAAATCACTTGGACAACCGGTACCATACATTTTGTCTTGATGATCAAAGGGGTCATTATGAGGACTTCTATAGTAATATTGAGGAAGCATCGTAGCATCGCCGACTAATGCTATATAAAATGGATCTCTTCTGCAAGCCTTCGTAAGACTTTCTTTTCCAGCATCATCTGAAATATCAATATCCTTAAGTTTTGCTAACAATTCATTAAGTGGTTCATGAATGTTCTCGTATACATGTCTATTTAAAACAGGTATCAAAATTGGATTTTTCATTACTTGAGTATTTCCAGGTAATGTTTCTCCATCAAGGATTACATCATCATCCGCTGCAAAAGCAAACTCAGGTTTCGCATAGATGATGCCTTTATGAAAAGCAGCAAGATAAGGAGCAGTCGAAGAAAGTTGATTCATCAAGGGATAGTAAGGATCACTTAACTTTTCAATTGTTATATACAGCTCATAATCAGCTTGATCAAGAGTGTGAAAACTAGCAACAAGTTTAATATCAAATTCTTCTCCACCCATATCATATAGTACTGTCTCATAGTGAAATCTATCACATTCTACATTTCCATTGACATCTCTTTCCGCAGGACTGGCTCCCGTACGAGCAAATCCTATGAGACTACCTTGCAAAACAACAGAATCCCCAAATTTCTCAATATTTTCCGGATCTTCGAGATTTTTAAAATCAACTTTAACTAGAGCATATTTATAATCCTCAGGTATTGAAAAAGTAATTATCTCCTTTTCCTGTTTCATTGCATCTAAAAATTGAGATGGGAAAAGCGAACCTGACTTCAGCGTTCCATCGAAGTACAGTTGTGTATCATTCAAAACCTCTGGCGGCCATGCATCCTTCGGGTTGGCTAGCGTTATATATTCAACATCACCAAATTTCTCTCTAACTAGCTCAATAGATGCATTAACAATCCCATCGACATCATCAAACTTAATACACTTGCCATAGCCCTCTATGTCACCACAGACAAGAGAATATTTAACACCAAGGTCACTAAGAACAGCCCTTACGTCTTGATCAACCTCATCGGTAACGATTACTGGGATGCCAAGATACGAAGCCAGAGGAGTTGCTACAACACCCAAATTGTAACCTGTTTCATTATCCTCTATAATAAGAACTGCGTCGCTACTCACCCAATATTTCTTAGCAATGTAAAGGGAAGTCTCCTTAGCAGTTTTAGCTTCATCAATGATTTCATCAACTTGAATGCCTATCTGTCCCTCCACACGAGTGATTGCCTGAGATACCTCATCCGAATTTTTGACATAGAGTGGTTTTACATATTGTACACCATCCTTATCGTAATGAACAGTAAGCGGCGTTGCAATAAGCGCGTAAAATGGACAACTATCCGAAACAGTGATTGCATCTGGTTCATTAGAATACACACTAGAAACACTAAAGACATCTTCTATATCCACAGCTTTCGCAACAGTTTCCCCAGGAGCCCAAAAGTAAATTCCAATTGAAGCCGTAATGAGTATTACCACTCCAAGTGCCACTACTAGTTTATCGTTCTTCCTCATTCTATTTCTATCCCCCGTATGTATATAAATATTACAGATATCAGTATATTTGCAACTTTCTATATAATGCTTTCTATTATAGTCATAAATTGTTACTGGAAAATTCAATAAAAATTGATGCTCATTATCAAGTGTCCGTACCTAATTTTTTGGATAAGATATGAACCATTCAATACCTTTAATAAGTAAGCACTTTATTACCCTGGTCCGAGAGTGTAATACATGATGGAAGAAGGAATGTCCAAACAGTTACAAGATCAGATAAACAGATTACAACAACTAAGAATACAGCTTCAAATGATAATGCAACAACGTCAACAAGTTGATTTAAGACTAAAAGAAATAGAAGAAGCATTAGAAGAATTGGACAAAACAGATGCGAAAACCCCCGTCTACAAAAGTATAGGTGCAATTCTTATAAAAACAAAGGGGAAAAGCGAAGTTACAAAAGAGTTGAAATCTAATAAAGAATCCCTAAGTTTAAGAAAAACTACGCTAGATAAACAAGAAGGAAGAACCAAGGAGAAACTAAACGAACTGCAAAGTAAGGTTCAGAACGCCATAAATTTATCTGACGGGAATGTATAACATTATTTGATATTTGATTCATATGTTTAAGGAGAGACGCTTTTCAGCCCATGAGGATTTTAGAACAGGCATCTTCTGCAAACTTTCTTTATTTTTGGGGTTTTTCCTATTGTTATTTTATGTTTTTTTAAAAATAATCTCTTTGTTTATAGGTCAGAATAATACAGGTTTTATTCAAACCATCTATGATCTTTCCCAATCTAGTGTTGCTGATTCCATTATCGCTTTTTCCATCGTGTTTTTGGGAGTTGGATTCATCTTGTATTTCTTCCACCTTCAATTCGTAAAACTATCCAAAATAGCAGATGAAATCGAAAATGAGGAAGAAATTAAAGAGCCTAACTGAAAAATGTTTTATTTTCCAAATCTTCTTTTTCTCAGCTGACATGTCCGTATGGCTTTAAGAAAGTCTCTTTTACTAAATGCAGGCCAGAAAACATCAGAAAAATAAAGCTCTGAATATGCCAATTGCCACAATAAAAAGTTAGAAATTCTTTCTTCACCCGAGGTTCTAAGGATTAAATCAGGATCGGGCAATTCATTGGTATACATGTATTTTGACACCGTTGGTTCTGTTATGTCCTTAATTTCTAGGCCTCCTTCCTTGACGTCTTTTGCTATGTTTCGTATCGCCCTCACTATTTCCTCTCTTCCCCCATATGCAAGTGCAATGTTAAGGGAATATTTGTCGTAATTTTTTGTTTCGTCAAGAATTAATTGAGCCGAGTCCCTCAAGTCTTTCGGCAATGATTCGATGTGACCTATCACTCTTACCTTTACTTTATTTTTATGTATGCGAGAATCTTTGGATGCCTTATCCAATTCGTCTTTGCAGAGTTTCATAAGTAATTCTACTTCACCTGTATCCCTCTTAAAATTTTCTGTTGAAAAAGCATATAGAGTAAGATTTTTGATTTTAAGTTCAAAACACCAACCCAAAACCTCTTCGATTTTATCTCTTCCAAAAAGATGACCTACACCTGGTGCAAGACCTAAATCTGTTGCAAAACGTCGATTTCCATCCATAATTATCGCAACATGTTCTGGCACGGGATCTCGTTTTATTTCTCCAATCAGTTTGTAGTTTCGAAATTCGTTTATTTTTTTTGAGACGTAGTTGTATACATCAGATTTATAAATCATTGTAGCAAGTTTTCTTGCAACGTTACTACGTATCGCATATTCTTCCAATTTATCGAGTTTTTTTCCTGCGATTGCCCTCAGAGATGATTTTTTCGAAGAAATATGACCTACCCCGCGTTACTTACATGTTTTTTATGATTTATATATCTTGAGATTTGTCTCTAGCTTTTGTTTAAAACTCCATAGATATCCTTTTATAACAAGAAGATATTCCAGCGTCCTACAGTTTAAAGGGTGATAACCTGGGAAACATAAGACCAACGTACATAAAAACCATTGCCAAGGATCTCATAGAAAAATATCCGGATCAGTTTGTTGCTGATGATTTTCAGCATAATAAGGGGAAGGTTGCAGAGTTATGCGATGTCGGCAGTAACTTGATGAGGAATCGCATAGCAGGGTACATTACAAGATATTTAGTATCTAGGAGTAAAAGAAGGGTAAGTCAACCCATTTCTGAGTAATAACCAATATTTATTTTAAGGGAGGTAAATTTGCATTTGGGTGAATTTATAGAAAATATACGTAGAGCCATAACCGACTTGCAAAATGGAAAATTTGTCCTAATCTATGACAATGATGATAGAGAAGGTGAAGCAGATATAGTTATGGCTTCAGAGTTTGTTGCCCCTGAATCGATAAGAACAATGAGAAAAGATGGGGGTGGACTCATATTTCTTATGACCTCCAGTGAGATTGCGGATAAGTTGAAACTTCCTTTTTTAGCTGATCTATTCTCAGACGTGGATGATAAATACCCTGTCCTAAAGGAGCTTATCCCTAATGATATCCCATATGACTCGAAATCTTCTTTTTCTTTGTATATCAACCACCGAGATACTTTCACGGGCATAACTGATATTGATCGCAGTCTGACCATGAACAAATTCGCAAATCTTGCAAAAAAAATAGAACACATTGAGGATGGCACTGCAACTAAGATGTTTGGAAAAGAATTTAGATCGCCGGGCCATATTCCAATATGCGTTGCCTCAAAGAATTTATTAAATGAGAGAGTTGGGCATACTGAACTGGTTGTATCCCTTCTAAATATGGCAGACGTCATACCTGTAGGAAGTGGCTGTGAAATCATGGGCGACACTGGCAGAGCACTATCTAAAACTAAAGCAAAACAGTATGCCGATGAAAATGGGTTTGTTTTTTTAGAAGGTAAAGACATAATAAAAGCGTGGAAAAAATGGTCAAAGTAATGGCAACCGGAACATTTGATCTTCTCCACATGGGACACATCTATTACTTGAAAGAAGCTAAGAAATTAGGTGATAAACTAGTTACAGTAGTAGCAAGAGATTCCACGGTGAGAAAACTAAAACATGAGCCAGTAACACCAGAAGATATGAGACTAGGAATTATCAGAGAATTGAAAATGGTAGACGAGGCCATACTTGGTCATGAGGATGACATGTATGCAACTGTTGAAGATCTTAAACCAGACATAATCGCACTTGGTTATGATCAGATACACGATGAAAAAAAGATTGAAAGGGAGTTAAAGAAACGAAACATAAATGCAAAAGTGGCTAGACTACCTAAATACAGCGGGATGGAAGATCTAAGCGGAACTCGAAGGATAATTGGGAAGATTATATCAGCCTATGAATTTCAAAAGAGCATAGAGAAAATCGAGGGAAAATGAAAAAAATTGGTATTGTAGACACAACATTTGCAAGGTATGATATGGGAAAATCAGCCATTGATGAATTGGAATCAAACAGTGCCGGTTTTAGGATAATAAGATACACGGTACCTGGGATAAAGGATATCCCCGTGGCGTGTAAAAAACTGTTTGAAGAACAGGATTGTGACATTATTATGGCTCTTGGTATGCCTGGTCCAAAGCCTATAGACAAGCAATGTGCCCATGAAGCAAGCACAGGCATTATACAAACCCAACTAATGTGTAACAAGCATATTTTAGAAGTCTTTGTACATGAGGATGAAGGGAGAGATGAAAAGGAACTTGCATGGCTTGCAAACAACCGCTCTCGGGAACATGCATTAAACGCACTAGAGTTATTGTTCAAACCGGAAGGACTTATTAAAAAAGCAGGTAAAGGTCTGCGAGAAGGATTCAAAGACGCAGGACCTTTGAAAAATTAAGGAGATAAAAAGATATGGTAAAGGATGAAAATATGAAGATAGGTGCCGTTGTTTCGGAGTTTAACTATGATATCACCATGATGATGCTCGAACGAGCAAAAGAACATGCGCAGTTTCTTGGAGCGGAAATAACACATATTGTCAAAGTACCTGGCGTGTTTGACATGGGTCTAGCCATAAAGAAACTCTTGGAGAGAAAAGACGTTGATGGAGTGGTAGCCATCGGAGCAGTAATTGAAGGTGAGACAGAACATGATGATATCGTTATACAGCATGCTGCTCGTAAAATAGCTGACCTATCTATAGAATATAGCAAACCTGTTGGCTTAGGTATCTCTGGACCGGGCATGACAAGACTGCAGGCAGAAGCAAGAATCGAGAGAGCAAAAGCTGCAGTCGAGGCTGTGGTAAAACTCCATAGAAGATTAAGACTGTAAAGGAATTAATTTTACCCTATTCCTTTTTTTCTTTATCAATCATTCTGAAGAGAGAAGGCAGATGAATAGTATATGAACCATCTTTTTGTATAATAATTGGTTCATCTTCAAGAAGTCCTTTAACGTCAATCTTGTATTTACCTGGTCTTTCAATATCTATTGTCTCAGGGGCATCATCCCCCTCTGTTTCAGATTTTAGTTTCTCTATAATAGTTCTTCTGTATTTGTCATCAGTTATACGGGCTATATCCTCTTTTTTACCTAAAGATTTCTTTTTATTTCTTACTCCCCCAGGAAGATGCTGCTCAAGTGCTTTGCGGACATCTTTTGGTTTAATATTAATCCAATTTCCGGATTTATCAATTACATTCTTATTAGGTTCGCCCATTAAATCCATTATTACGGAGTTTATATCTTGTCCTACCTCTTCAGTAATAGAGTTTCTCTCCTTCTCATTCAATGGTTCCTTTGTGAAGAAAAAACGATTGCCCCCGCAATCAGGACACCCTTTTAAAAGCTGTGAAGACCCATCTTCGAATACATGCCCGCATTTCAAACATTGATGGGGCATTACTTAGCTCCTTTTCCCAGGTATTATTCTTGTTTGAATCATATTGTTGTCCTTGCGTATTGTTTTTAATAGATCTGCAGGTCCAATTACAGTCATACGAGGTTTTTTCATCTTTCCTAAAAATTTCTGAAGAAAGGTAGGTCTATCTTCGCTATACCCTTCCATCTCAATTCCAATAAATGTATCCTGTTCAATTTCCTTCATGGTATGCTCTATCAGATTTGTCTGTTCCATAGAGGTAAGACCTTGCTCCAATACCAATACTTTTCCCTTTTGAACTTCTTCAAGTATAAAATCCAATTTTTCATTGGAGGATAACTCTTCTAATTTCTGACGGGATATAAGGTTAACCGAGATTCCTTTGTCTTTTTTTGTCAATCTAGTCACCTCCGTCTTTTCCTTTTTTTTCTTCCGAACTGCTTCACCATCGTAGTGTAAAGATTTTCTGAATTGTATCCAGTCAATGCGCTTATTGGTATAACAGGGTGTTGCGGAAACGCAGATTTTAAAGTAGCTGGACTTGAATCATCCATGTCTATTTTATTTGCAGCTACTAAAACGGGAAGATTTCTCGCCTCAAGATTCCCAAGAATGGTTACATTCACTTGGGTAAAGGGATCTTGTGTTGAATCCATAACGAGCAACACCCCGTCAACATCCTCGAGCCATCTAATAGATTCTATTACCCCTTCTGTAGCCTCCTTTGCCCTTCTCTTTGCCTCTTCCCTACTCAAACCATATGTGTTCATAAACTCTTTAAAATCCACTTTGGTAGCAATACCAGGGGTGTCTATAATATCCATGAGAAGAGAGGATTTTCCATTTTCCACTTTTACATCTTTTTTGCATTTCGCCACTCGCGTCTCATGAGGAATCTCAGATGCACTACCCATAATATCCCCAGTCCAATCACGAAGGATGCGATTGGCCAGGGTGGTTTTTCCAACGTTTGGAGGGCCATAAATGCCTATCCTAGCATGTCTCTTACCAAAGATTTTTTGAATTATTGTTGAAAAACTGCCTTTACTAAATAATCCCATCCAATTCTTCCTCCTAGCAACTAGGTAAAGTACTCAAGAAGGTATGCCTACAGTAGTTTATTAGTTTAATGGTAAAGCGCCTTGATTGTGGCAATTTTGAATTAATTTTATGGCAATCCTTAAATAGCAACAAATTCATTCTTGGCAAACTGAAGTTAGTTGGGAGGCATCATGATTATGAGTGAGGAAAACACATTGGTGAAGGGAGTAGAACACTTAGGTTATATCGAAGAAAGACTGCGTCAGGCAACAGATGAGATTGATAGTATCAAAAGTTTGTTTTCTAAAAGCACAGAAGATTTATCTAGAATCCAGAACATGCTGGACGTAGGTAAATTAGGGGAAATTAGTACTATCATCGAAAAATGTGAAGGACGCGCTACCGAAGCTGAGAAAAAAAGAGACGAGGCATTTCACGGAGCGAAAAAATACAGCGAGGAACTTGAAAAAGAAAAAGAGCGGCTTATCAAACTATGGGACGCTTACAAAAATCAAGAGGAGGAACTTTCTGCTGCCGAAACGAAACTTACCAGTTTCGAAGAACGTGCAAGAAATGCCGAGGTTACCAAAAAACAGTTGGAAGATGATTTCAGCACTCGGATAACTACACTTACCAAGAAACTAGAGGAAAATGAAGACAAAGTCAAACAGTTTGAGGATTACAAACAAAGATTTGAAGAATTCGGCAACGTACGTAATCAACTGGAAGAGGAGATTCATTCTTTAAAAGGAAAGATTAATGAAAAGGACGACACGATAGACTCATTGCAGAAGGACCTCGTCAAGGCAAAAGAATATGAAAAATATGCAGAATATAAAGACAAATTCAGCGAAACATCAGAACAATATGAAAAAGAAAAGGAACGTCTTACAAAGTTATATCATTTATATGAGGAAACTGAGACTGAATGTAATAAACTGAGAAAGGAAACAAAAGACTGGCAGAACTGGTTCAACTCAAATAAAGAGATATTTGACAAATTATTTTCTGCACCTCCATCAATTAGTACAATTAATACAAAAGCAAGGGAAAAACCAAAAGAGATTTTTCAAGCAGTTCAAACTCCAGATTACCCAACAACAGACCATACAGAAAAAACAAATAACACAGAGAATCATCCAAAGCCTAAAAAGAGAAGACTGAGATTTAAGAAGTAACTCAAATTCTCTTCTTTTTAATTTTTTTATTCCATTTTTGCAGTACTTATACCGCTTTCGTTTTCACTTATAAGAATGATATTCTCCATATAATTTTTAATATCCTCAATATGGGTAATAAGAAATATTTGTCTGAATTTAGATGACAGACTATTCAGCGCTTTCATAATATTCTGCCGCCTTATCATATCCTGCGATCCGAATATCTCATCTAGTATTATAAGATTGAATAACCCACCCGCGCGTTCTGTGATAACCTCAGAAATGGCAAGTCTCAGACAAAGATTTGCTAAATCGCCCTCACCACCAGAAAAACGCTCTATTTCATAAGGATTACCACCATCATAAACCATGAGATTGTAATTTTCATCAAGCTCAATCTCCTGGTATTTCCCATCGGTTAGACGGCTGAAAAAATCAGAGGCATATAAAGATAAAGCTGGCCGTATCCTTGAGATAAGATACGATCTAAAAGACGACATAACGTCACTTAACATTTTGAGATTCTGTACATTTCTTTTCTCATCCGTTATACGTTTCTTAAATTCTTTTAACTCATTCATCTTTTCGTGCAGGGTTTTTATCTTACTGATAATAAGTTTTTTTTCGCCCTCTTTTTTCTCAAGCTCTAGTTTTGTAGATCCGAGTTGATCCTTTTTTTCGCCAAGTATATCCAACATAGATTGATATTTGCTATAAAGCCCTTTAACTTGATTTTTAACAGCCCCATATTCCTTCAGATCAAACTCTACTTCCCCAATCTTAGACTTTTGTTTCTCTTTATCTTCTATCTCTTTTTCTTCCCTTTCGAGTTCTACTGACGCATTTCTGATTGTGGTATCGATTCTTTCTTTTTTTCTCTGTTGTTTCCGAAGATAATCCCTTTTTTTCTCAAGAGCCTGCCTCTCACGAAACATTTTTTCGTATTTTTCCTGCTCTATCAGCATATCCTTCGAAAAAATCTCAATTTCCTTGTTTTTGCCGTTTTTTTCCTCATCAAATTTTTTTAAAAGTTGATCATGTTGATCACCAAGTACCCTATCGCAAGTAGGGCAACTTGCATCTGGGCCCATTTTTTCTATATTTTTTCTTTTGGAATCTATCTCCCGTATACTTTTATTAAGACTTGTTATTAATGTCTTTCTCTGCTCTTTTATTTTAATGATTTCCTCAATTTCCTTATCGGTTTTATCCATTCTTTCTTCAACGTTTTTGATCTCTTTTGCAATGTCCCCAAAACCTTTCAATTCCTTTTGTTGATCTGCTAAACTTGCTTGTCTTTTCTCTATTTTGCTTTGTAATTCTTTGATTTGCTCCTGTAACTTACCTTTATTTTCAAAAAGAGTTTTTTGCTCATCGAGTTGTTCTTTACGTAGATTTATTTTTTCATATTCATTTTTACTGTTTTTATATTTTTTTTCCAGGGCTTCCAACTCTTTTTTGAACGTTTTTATCTTTTCTTTCACCTGCGTTATAGAAAGAATCATAACTTTTTGTTTCTCATTTAGCTCCCCTGTTTCAACGTTATACTTTTCAATCTTATCTTTTCCCGTTTTATCGACAAGATCCAGACTTAATTTTTCTATCAGAGAACTCTTATATCGCTTATCGGATCTTATCTCCTTTACAACATCATCCAACGCATCTATACCAAGCATTTTGAGTATGAGCGGTCTTCTCTCACTGGCATTCATGGTTGATAAAGCGTTTAATTCTTTTTGCTTGGCAAATATTGATGTGAAAAATGATTTGAAATCCATACCCAGTTTTTTTTGCACAAATTTGCTGACTGTCTCCGCACCACTCGCTGCTATGTTTCCATTAACAGTTACCGTTGCAGAGGCGGTCAGATTTTTCCCAGTCATTTCGCGAACTATTCTATACTGATCATCCTCAAATACAAATTCCAACTCTACCCTACAAGGTTCTGACGCCTCTGCACCCTCACGTTTTATCTGATCCGCCGATGTCCTTGCTGCAACAGGGCCATAAAGAACCCATGATATTGCCTCAAAAATTGTGGACTTTCCAGCACCATTAAGTCCAATTACCCCAGTCACACCATCCGGAAACTCAACGACTATCTGTTTGAATTTTCTGTAATTTCTAAGTACAAGTGTTTTAAGTATCATCCTTCTTCATCTCTCGCCTCAACTCTCCCGATGTAATTCATACCAAGCTCTAGCAAAGTTTCTTTTTCTTCAATATTCTGGTTTCCAAGAAACGTTCTAAATTCCTGTGAAAGTGCATTTATCCTTGAATTTTCACTGAATCCCGAATCACCATCTCTTGATATAACCGCCTTGATTTCATAGTGAGCCGCTTTATTGCTCTGAGCCCGTATCTCACTAAAATCAATTCCTCTGTAGATATGTGATGGTATATCTTCAAGTATTATTCTGAATATTTTGCCCGCTGGTTCCACTACCTTAACTGTATCTTTTATTTTTTTCATTACTTCATCTAAACTGAGATTGAAACATCGAATGGGTTTCGTATCAATCATTGGTCTGTTTTTCAATGTGATAAAACTATGATTTAGTTTTTTATCTGTTAGTTCAAGTTCTATGAATCCCTTCTTATCCCCAGAATCTGTAAATGTCAAACATTCGGTAGAACCTGCATAAAAAGTATTTTTGGAAACTTCAGTGTATTTATGATAATGACCAAGTGCAATGTAGTCAAAATCTGTTTTTAAATAAGATACGGGTATGAAAAGTTCGTTGAATTCATTCATGCTAAATTCTTTTATGCCTTTAACACATCCGTGAGTAATCAAAATATTGTAATCCGAGGAAGAATCACTTTTGAGTTTGTCGAGATTATTGTCAAATTCGTCTTTTGAGGAAGATTGGGGAACTGCATGAATAGTTATTTTTTCGTTATTTATGATAAAAGACACAACCTCATATTTAGCATTGTATACTGGATAGATGTGTTCTATGTGATCAAATATACTGAAGATATGGCCTGTCTCTTTGAGTTTTGGATGCTCATGATTTCCAGCGATTAGCACAAAAGGTATGCCCTGTTTTGAGAGGCGTAATATTTGTTTGATGGCAAAAGTTATTGCCCTGTTGTTTGGCCTTACTGAGTCAAATAAATCACCAGCATGAATGATTAAATCAGGTTTTGATTTAACAGCATAATCAACAAATTGTTTAAAGGCATCGTAAACATCCACTTCACGTTGATTTATTCCATCCTCTGTTACTTTACGATAAGCGGAATAACCCAAATGTGTATCAGCAACATGTAGAATCTTCATATTATCATCGTCTTCGTTTCATCTTCATAGAAACAATATCGCATACAAGTGTAACAGCATCCAAGGTCGGGGCCACAGGTGGAGCATATGCAGTCTCTAGTTTTCTTAACGTTTCAATATTCATTCCACCTAGGATCGCACAAGCAAACGTGTTTATTCTTTGTGCTGCATTATCTCCAACAGCCTGAGCTGCTAGTATGCGTCCGGTCCCCTCATCTACAAAAACTTTTACGGTGATAGGTTTGCCTCCCGGGAAATATTCAGGAAGCGAAGAACCTTTAAATTTACCTGAAACAACAGACGTGTTATCCAAACGACTTACAGTTGGTCCAACTGCAGCTATCTCAAGGTCAAATAAAGTTGTTGTACGTGTTTGCAAAATACCATCCGGTAATTTGTAATTTCCACCAGCTGAATTTACACCAGCTGCAATAGCTTGCCTTACAGCAACGCTACCTAAGCCAATAGGCAAGGACTTTTTTGTGATGAAATCCTTGTATTCCGTGCAATCACCAACAGCATAAACATTTTCAACAGAGGTCTCAGATCTTTCATTCACTGTGATATAACCGGTTTTGCCTATCTCGCATCCAGCGCTTTCGGCTAAGGATATCTTGGGTTTACACCCTGTAGAAATAACCAAAAGATCGGTTTCAATATCTTCTTCTTCACCGGTTTCATTATTTTTTTTGGAAACAGAACGTATTTTTCCATTTTTGTTTTCAATTTTCGTAACAAGATGATTAGTAAAAATTGAAATATTCTTTGAAATCTTTTCATGCACTAGATTAGACATGTCTTCATCGAGAGTATTGGCAAGTATGTTTGGTAACGCCTCTATGACTGTGACATCCATACCTTTTTTATGAATGTTACAAGCCATTTCAAGCCCAATGAGTCCTGCCCCAATTATCGCTGCATTTTTGCCTTTTTTTACAAAAGAATGAATCTTTTTTCCATCTTCAATAGTTCGAATGACATTAACACCATCAACTAAGGTATCATTTTCATAGATATTTTTTATCAGAGGAATTGATGGTTTTGCCCCTGTAGCTATTATTAAAGAACTGTATGGTTTTTCAATTATTTCTTTTCCTTTTTTTGCTATAACAACCTGTTTTTTCACATCTATTTGCTCCACAGTTGTTTCCACTAAAAGATCAATATTTGCTTTCTTAAACCATTCTTCTGAGAACTCTATGAGATCTTTAAATTCTGGAATTCTGCCAGAGATGGCATAGGGGAGACCACATTTTGAATATTGTGGATACCTGCCTTTTTCAAAAACAGTAATCTTAGCTTTTCTATCTGTTTTACGTGCAAATTGTGCAGCGGTACCTCCTCCTGCCCCGCAACCAATCACCACTATGTTTTTATCTTGATTCAAATAAATCCCCAACTTGGTCTAATAGCATTGTTTTTTTAATGTTTTTGATTGAACTTTTAAAAAAATTATTCTGGCCTGTATCCAAACATAATAATCATAAAAAACATGGTTAAAAATACTGACATGGCATCTGGAAATGGATCAGTCATTTCATTCCTTTCAGCCCCCATAACACTCAAATCTGTTAATAATTGTCCACCCGTAAGAACATCGCCACAGCTATATGCCCCTTGCTTAACAAACATACTATCTGCCTCGTGCTCTATCCCTACCAAATGACCTTGTGGTTCAATCATTTCCAATGTTTCATTTCTCAATTCGCAAATACTGAGCACAACGCCCTCTATTTTATCTATAAAATATTCTGATTCTGATACATTCGTAAGATCATGTATGGCAGTTTCCATATATTCCAAAGAAGACGTATAGTTCTTTACCCATATGTCACTAATTATGTCCATAATCTCCTGTTTGTTTTTTTGATCACATATATTACTTGCTTCCATCCACATTTGCTGTGTAAGCCATGCTTGTTCCTGCATACCAGTATCAATAACCGTCAGAAACTCAGATACACTCAGATTATTTGCTATCATATCCTTTGCCTTATTCTCTGCAACTTCTGTTTCATAGAGAAATACTTCCTCAACCTTGCTGAAATTGTCTGTCAATATACTATGTCCATACTTTCCCAGCAGTTCAAAAGATAACTCTGCGGCCTCACTGGTTTCATATGGATCAAAGATAGCATCATCACATATATGAAATGGAACATATATGGAGGAACAGGCATGATTTGCCGCAAACCAGCCACTACTTAATTTTTCATAGTTTTGTTTTGGGATCTTATATATTGCCACAGCCTCATAACTAAAAATATCTTCACACATCGGCCTAAGCCCATTGAGATCCTCTCTGTGAAGACGTGACCAATTTATCATGTCACTAACAGAAATAGAACCGTATCTGGGCTGAATATGTTTCATCACTTCATCTTCCCATGCTTTAAACTTATAACATAACTTAATCCTCGCTTTGTTGTCATCAATATCTAGTAACTCTACACTAAAATCCCCAACCGTTTTTCTATTACCTAGGTCTATCTTGACCCTGGTCCCTCTTTTTAGAATTTTCCCATCGATAATTTTAAAAAATGGAATTTGTCGTGCAACAATCGAGTTTTCCCCAACATCAACAATTCTTACACAGTATAAAGAATTTAACGAGATTACCTCACCTTTTCTGACATACTCTTCTTTTTCGATGTCAAAGGATGACGCAATCAGAAGTTTTTTGTGAATTTGAGTTCTCCATAGTTCCTTGGGATAATTCGACATAACTACAACGCCATCATTTACCTCTTTTACATCATAATTAAACGCATCTGCTTCAACCACATAACCACTGTTGGGACCCACAACAAAAAGATTTTCGGATACTCCTGTGGCATGCATTTTATCTACGAGATCTATGGTCATTAACGAGACAGCATCATCTTCGTTATCAGCTATTTCGCAAGCATATCTTATCCAGTCAAAATCATCCCAAGCATATCTCGTCGGGTTTTTCCAATTTGAATTTGTATCGGCATCGCCAAATGCTATACCGGAATCGCTAAGAGTCATTCCCGCTTTAACCATATTTGGAATTGTATCATTTTTAGTAGCCACTCCAATGAATTTATGCTTTGTTTCAAAAACCATGTGTTTTCCAGTCCACGGATGATGATATGTATATTCATAGCCTTCTGGAACAATACATAACACCTGAAGACCTGGCCTACTTGGATCCCTGACTTTCAAAAGAAGATTGTAATCCCCTGCAGTCGAATCGCCACAGGCAACTATATCCTTACACCCTTTAATCGTACAAGAGAACACGACATTAAAGAAAAGAATTGCAGCAAATATGGCAGCAATAATCTTGAATTTATTCATATAATTACATTATAGTATGAATTTAAAAATATAAAAAGATTGTTTGAAAAATGAGCGGTTTTAGCAGTTGATCTATTCTGTTGCTTTTTTGGCCTTCTTTGCAGTTGTCTTTTTTGTAGTTTTTTTATTCTGTTTTTTTACTTTATCTTCGTCCTCAAGTTTCTTCTCGGGTTTTTCTTCTTTGGGTTCTTCTTTAGGTTCAACTGGTTCTTCTGGCTCTGTTTCTTTAATCTCTTCTTCTGGTTCAAATGGGCTTCCTAGTTCTTCTGGTTTTTCTTCTTTGGGCTCAACTGACTGTTCTTCTTTTTGTGGAAGTTCCTCCGGTGATTTCTCCTCTTCCTTAAGTAGTTCTTCCACGGGTTCAGTTTTCTCCTCTGATTTTTTATCTTCCTTCTTAGGAGCTTCCTTTCCTTTTTCCTCTGTTCCTTTAACCTCAGGCTGTTCCACTATCGCAGGTTTTTCTTCTTCTATTTCGATCGTTGGAGGTGAAAGAACCTGCGTCTTGTATACCTCAACCCTCTTTACAGGATATAATTTCTTACAATTTTTGTAGATGTCACTACCTATTTTTCCATCTATGATGCATTTCACAAATTCAGACAGTGTACTAACCTTTGCCCGATCTAGAATAGTCTTTTTCATGGTTTCACGGACTATTTTTCTCTGAGAATTTTGTATACGTTTATCCGTTGTAGCAAAGGGTTTTACCCTAATAGTCGCACCATCTCGCGTAGTAGCATCATATACTCCATCAATTTTTGATCTTTTTCTCCTAATCATTCTTCTAAGATAATCTGATGTGAGCGTATGACCAACAAACTGTGTATGTGCATTTGTCTCTTCTACATTATATATCTTGAAGTAAAGTTTTATATGAGATTTCCTGAAATCATTCGTCAAATCTTGGAGAGAAACTTCTGTCACCCTATTTATCAAATTAGCAGGTTTATCTGCCAAAGTGTCAGCTATAGTAACATTATCAAATGATAGCGGTGCTAGAATATTGTACCAAGTCTTTGCCTTCCACTTATCTTTCTTTTTCCGTACTGCTGTTCTTGATCGTGCTTTTGCCATAGACATCACTCTATTATCTTTTATAAATATATTATAATGATTTTTTCGGTAATACGCTCTATATACTTAAAATTATGTGACATATCAGTAGCTCCGAAAATACTTTACAAATTTGTAAGATCGGCAGGAAATTACATTATTTATGGATTTCTATCACGTGAATTTACCCTAAAAATAGAAAAATAGGGAGTAATCTCCGAACCTTTCAAAAACATTTCAGAGTCATAAAGATATCTCAGATTGACGGTAAGAAAGCAGTTTATTATCTCAAACATTTTCTCCCCTCTGTACAATATATTTGTCTTCTATTATTTCTATAATTTTTCCTTGAAGTACAGAAGCAACTATCATATAGATACAAAGAATAATGACAAAAAATATGCCAAAGTAATAAATCATAATTGGTAGTAATGGAATTTTAATGGCCCTATTATACAAGAAAACAGCTATCAGCCCTGTTCTCATACCCCGCTCTTTTAAATCTTTTAACAACGGATACCATACATAAATAGATCCATGGCTTAGAATACCAAACAAAGTCGATAGAAACCATCCTTTTAACCCTGATTTTTTCCCAAGATATTTTGACACTTTTTTTGGTTTTAATAAATAATTAGAGACACCCATAAGAAAAATAACTAAAATAAGCACAGGAATAATACTTATAAAAATATTCCAACTAGCATAAAGAGAATTTACTAACTTCTCTGGTTTAAGAAAAAATAAAACAACATATAGGACTATAACTACGATTAGAAAAGAAAAGCTATAGTAAAGATTTTTACTGCTTTTTTTCGTGTTTTTTTCTTTTTTTAATCTCATATTATAACCTTTAATGTTAACACAGTTGCTATTGCTACCAAGATGGAAAATAGGAAACTCAAAACATTCCTCATTAGAGCAAATCGTTTACCTAAAATAGATGCTTCTGCAGGTAGTTGGATTAGGCCAACAGTAACCCATGCTGTGATAAATGCCGTTACAGCAAAAAGACCCACACCTTCTTTTAAAAGTTCTCCACCGATGATATAAATAGTGATAGGATTACCTGCCGAAATACTTCCTATCATCGAACCAAAAAACGTATCTCTGAATATTTCTCCTGTAAATATTGATGAAATTAATTTAGACGGGATATTGACTTTAAATAAGCCTATAAGTAAAATGACACCGATTAAAATGGGTAAGGTTGCTCCAAAACTTTTTAGTGCTTTATAAAATGAAAGAATGATTTGTTTTCTTTTGTTTTCTATTTTTTTATTTGCAGTCTTCATAAGTTCTTTCTCATTTTATATTTTTGATTTGATATGAATGTGTTAGGTCTACAGTATTCATAAGCATAGATGAGATGGGGCAATATTTGTTCTGTGAAAGTTCTATTGCTCTTTTAATATCTTCGTCTTTAATGTCCTGGCCTGTGAAAACGTATTCAATATGTATCTTTGTAAAAATTTTTGGATGCGTTTCCGATCTTTCTCCGCTAAGATTTACTTCAAATTTGTGTAGATCCACACGTTTTTTCTTTAGAATTGACGCAACATCACTTGCTGTACAACTTCCAAGAGAGATCAATAAAAGTTCCATGGGGCGAGATGCAGCCTTTGAACCAAAAAATGATTCAGGCCCATCGATTGTAACCCAGTGGTTGCTATCCGCCTTTCCAACGAATGTTAACCCTTCAACTTGTTTTATTTTAACTTGCATAGACCCTTACTTTCTCTTTATTTTGTTTTTAAGGAAGTTGCGTAAATAGAATTTTTTATTTTTATATTCTATTTCTATAATATTGTTTTCGCCTAACAGTTCTTCAACTAAATCCCAACTTTCCCCTGTCTTTTTAAGTAGCTCATTCATACCTTCTTCTCTTAAAGGATGAACTGCTGTAATGCTTAGTATATCTTCTCTGAGGTCTCCTGTTGAAGAAAAAGCATTTCCTTCGTAACCAACAAGATATTCTACATCAATTCCTCTTTCTTTGAAAATTTGATAGGCTATATTGACCTCATATTCATTCGCAGGTTTTACCCATTTTTCTGCAGGAGGTCTTATTGGAATAGAGATATAGCTTTTCTTTGAATTTAATTTTGAAATAGAATTAGCTACTTTTTCTAATTCTTTAGTGCCGCTGTTAACACCATGAACAAGCATTGTTTCTGTAACCAGATCGCCATTAAAAGAATAAGAAAAATCTAATATTCCATCTAATATTTTATTTAGATTTAAAGAGCCGCGTGGCCTGTCGATTCTACGCCAGATATCTTGACTCGTAGCATCAATTTTTACAGAAACCCAGTTAGCTTTGCATAATTCATTTTTAACATCTTTTCTCCATATCAAAGAGGCGTTTGTAATTACACCGATTTTTATCCCAAGAGGTTTGAGCAGATCTATTTCTTCACCAAGATTAATATCTAATGTAGGCTCCCCATCAGGCACAAAAGTAAGATAGTCAATAGATTCTTCTCTTGTTTCTTTGACTTTATCTTTTACTGAATTTAGTATTTCTTGTGGTTTATAGAACTCTTTTCGTTCTACTTGCATGTTATTTGTTCTTCCGAGTTGACAGTAAATACAAGAATATGTACAGATTTTTGGTGGAATATTATTTATTCCTAAACTTTGCCCTAAACGTCTTGATGGAACAGGACCAAAAGCAATCATTTTTCTTTTATTTCTCACTCTTTCACCCAATATTATGGTTTTTTTATTTATACCTTTTCTACCTTTATAAATTTAAACGTGACACAAACTTTGGTTATTATGTACATTATATATAACGGTTGTGTAAATTTTATACACAACCATTAAATAGTAGATGGTTATTATAAGAATAGGTGATTTTATGGAATCATGTGAAAAGCTTGTTGATCAAATTAAAAAAGTGCAGGATAGCCATCGTGCTCACCTTGAGGAGCAAAGGAAAATGATCGAAGATATAACAAAACAAAAAGATTTTTGCGATAGCAGAGATTTATCCTTAGAGCATTACAAAAAATTTTTGGACGAACTTTATCAGTTATTCGTAATGGCATCATGATCTTTTTATATCCATGATTTTTTTCTAACTCTCCTCCCAAATATCCATCTTATTTAGTATATTTATAAATTAAAAATTGTTTTATTAATCAATTTTTTATTGCCTTTATAACAACAAAACTTCCTTGACCATACCCCCTTTCAATAAGGGACATTTCATTTACTTTTTTGTTTGAATAGACCGTTTGTTTAATATCTGGAATTGTAAAATTTGCTTTTTTTAGTAAAGCTATGATATCTTCAGATGAATAAAAAGTAGCATATCTGTAGAACTTGCTTTTCTTTCTCTTTAACTGATATTGTTTACCTAGCGCACTATTTTTATCAATAAATCCAATAATGATAAATCCATCATTTTTTAGAATTCTGTATGTCTCCTGAAGCGATTTCGCCAGATCATCTACAAAGCAAATCGTTGTGACCATAAGAACAAAATCAAACTTTTTATCATTAAAAGGCAGTTGTTCTGCAACCGCTTCGTAAACTTGTATCCCTTTTTTTCTTGATATTCCCGCCATTTTCTTAGAAGGTTCTACACCAATTTTTATTCCCAAAGGTAAAGCAAATCTACCCGAGCCAACGCCAATTTCAATTCCCTCCTTATTTTTAGGAATAAAACTTTTTATTGCATTAAGTTCAGCTTGATAAATATCCTGATTTCTGATAAACCATTCATCATATTCTTTGCTGTATTTCTCAAACGATTCAATTTTTGCCATAATTACTCTTTATCTTTTCATATCTCTGCCGACTATGTGTTTTCCACAGTATGGACAAAACTCATTATTGATGTTATCTACAGTTGTGCTGAAACCATCTCTCTTGATCAACCTATGGCATAACACAATCCCCCATCTAAACACAATTCTTCTGCTTTTTTTACTACCTTCAAATTTTGTTTTTTATCTTTTTCATTCTCTCAATTAATTCTGCTTTTTTCCTCTGTGTTTCCATTGCAAAGAGTTCTCCATCGGAAGATTCTGCATAGCGACATGGCATTGCACTATCCAACGAAGCTTCCAGAACGCATATTATTAGTTCAATTTCCTTCTTACTTAATTTTATCTTCATATCCTATCCAACCAATCAATATTCATCACAAAGAGTTTGTATTTCTTTTTCATCGAGTTTAGAAAAGGATACTTTTTTTCTCTTTGAACCTTCAATGCATTCTTTGATTTTTTGTTCAAATTTATTCTTTTTCAATCTTGATCACTCCTCTTTTTCTCCCCTCTTAAGAATTATATCTAAAATTCCATTTCTATAAGTGAATGTTAACGTTCTTGGTTTAACGTCACATGGTAAGTTAATAATTTTATGATATTTTTCTGCAGGATGATCAGGTATTATTTCTATGGTATCTTTTGTTACCCTAATGTCTATATCCTCCTCTTTTACATCTGGCATCTCGATTGTTATTGTTACTTCGTCTTTACTCTTAATAATATCAAATGCCGGAGTATCTTCTTTAATACCCTCATTGGTTTGTTGCGTTATTTTTGATGAATATAAATCAGATTTTTGATTTTCAAATTCTTCGAGGGTTGGAGTATTGATGATAAAATTGTATTCAAACCAATTATTTACTCTAAAGGTATCTCGACGTATTTTTTCAAGCATTTCTATAAAATGGAAACTTTCGAACATTTTTTGGATCTCACTTGATACGTATTCAACTTCATCGTCAGTAAATCTATCACGTGAGTTTTTTTGTTTGTTAGAATTTTTTCTAGATTCTTTCATATCTTATACCTCATTAATTTTTTCAATTAACATTTATAAATTGAGTTATAGAGTATCATTAATTCAATCTGTTTTGGATTACCATTAGAATTTTTTAGATTTTATAACATACATTGTTTTTTTGACATATTGATTTCTATTTCTTTTTCATATTTGGGCTCGATAACTTCTAAGAATTTTAGTTCATCACATTCCAGAGTTTTTATTAACTCATCCATGTTTTTAATCAATTTTCTTTTTTCCCCAAATAGTTTTTTTTCTATATTATGTAAGTTTTTTCTACTAATTAATGGTTGTGCATATTTTTTGCACAATCGTCGATGAATTATTAAATCAATCAATAAAGTTCATGGCTATTTTTCTCGTAACTAAGACTTCAAGCTCTTTAATGTTAATGTTTTTCCTGATTTTTTCTGATTGAAGCAGAGGCATAATAACAGGATATGCCGCCGGTGTTGCAGACTGGATTACGGCATCAACATTTGTAGAAGATGGGCGAACATCAAATGTCTCTTCTATCGAAACATTTCTGGTAGTAAAAAAAAGATAACAGGTGAGATTCAATCATAGGCCAAACGAGTTTTCTCGTCTGCCAGCGTAGGCTGAATAAATTCATTCCATTCTGGAGAGCTCCAAGTTCCCAATTTAGTGTGCATAGTATAATATCTCTGGGGAATTGGATGTGTACCAATGATTACTTTTAATCCATATTTTTCCTCAATAAAATTCTTAAAATATGATATATGGGGGCATGGGGGATATCCAACGACGAGGCCGGTGGCCAGGTGAATTACTTGCACACCGTTCTTTATCATTTCTTCAGGTGCATATTCGATGTTCCCACCAGGACAGCCGCCGCATGTGGTGTATCCAACCAATTCCACTTCCTCATCACTGCCGTAGATGCTGAAAGCACCCTCCCGTCCCTTGAGGGATCTAAGGCATTTGCCTCCAGCACAAGTGTGATAACGATCACATATTATTATTCCAATCTTTGTTTTATTTTTCATTGTTGAACCCTCATTATTTTAGATAGTTGCAGACATAGATGCGGGCTTTTTCACGTTCAGGATTAAGCCCTCACTAGGTGGGATAACACTTCCAGCTTAAAAGAAGTTTTTACGATGAGAAAATTTAGGTGAGTAGTGCAAGGCACGAACCTTATATACTGTGTTATATTCGGTCGTCTAAGTCTAGCATCATTCTTTGGATACTTTGCATTTTTTTATTTTTAATTACCTACAGTTGCTTTTCTTATAATTTATTCGATATCATATCAGATTTTTTAACATTTTTACCTTTCAATAAAAACAATGAAATAAACATCGCCAGACTAACAATACCAAAAGTAAAAGAATATCCTATTAACTCTATAAACAAGCCACCAAGCAATGGAAGAACCATAGTTAACAGACTTAAGGTCCCACGTATCCCCAGGTAACGGGTTCTTTGTTTTTCAGGAGCAATATCAAGAAGATAAGGATCAAATCCAACGACTCTGCCACTTCTAATAAAACCTACTAAAATAAATATTATAGAAAAATAATATGGACCTAAAGATCCCATTAATAAAGAAAGAAGAGGTATTAAAGCTCCCAAAAAAATACATACTCCTACAACCTTTTTTGAACTAAATTTCTTTGAAATAACACCCCAAAAAATATTTGAAGGAATGGAACCCCCAATAATTGCAAAAAGATAGAAACTAAGAAGTGTTGTATCAAAGACTTCCTGAGCATAAACTATATAAAAAGGCAAAATCATCAAACTAAAACTCGTAAGATTTTCAACAAGAATAAATCTTGAAAAACTTTTATCTGATTTCAATACAGTTGGAATTTTTTTAACAAAAACAAAAAAAGATTCTTGCTTCTCTATTTTAGAAGGAGACTCCTTTATATGCCAAAAAGCACCAGACGCAATAAGAAGCCCAATAAAACCCATAAACAAAATTAGAGCATAATTATTTGGATAGGAAATATTTGAAACATTGAAAGCAAAAGTAATGATCAGTCCACCAATTAAGAAACCTATACTACTAAAAAACTGTTTAAATGCATACAAGCTTCCTCTTTCTCCTTTCTTCAAAAACTTGCCAATCAAATCAGTATAAACAATTCCTGCAAACCCACCGCTAAACGAAAATAAAAACACCCAGAAAAATAAACTTAAAACTACTATCGTAGGATTTTGATTTGCATATTTATAAGTAAAAAAAGCCATTCCAAGAAAAGAAAACGCTCTAAGATTTATACCAAGGAGGAGATACTTTTTCTTATATTCTTTTGAAGAAAGATAATGACCGAAAATTATATTAAAAGCAAGGGGAACACCAAAAATTACTGAATAAATTGCGCCAAAAATTATCTTAGAACTTGTTAATGAAATAATTAAAGACGGGAAAACCGTATTAAAATCAATCATTGACATTGTAATAGCCAAGAAAAAAGCATGCCAAATAAAGATTATGTAAACCCTTTTTTTATCATTCATTAAAATCCTCTCGTATCAATGGAATAATTTTTTCAAGACAGTCTTTAACTGTAAAATCTATCTCTTTTTTGTTATATTCACACTTTTTTATCTTGTTATAATATGGTTAGATAGTTTGATGTAAATTAATCGCAAATGCAAGGATTATCCTGTTACGAGTCAACACAGCGGGGCTCTTTTAGTAACCGTAAGAGAATTGACATTTTTTATTATTAGGCATATTTATTTCCAGAAACTGAAATTCCTTTGTCAGATTTGATCTCCATCAATCGGACAGCTTTTTTCATTAGCGAGGAATATCTTCCCAATGTTGCAATATCCATTAAGCTGCCATAATGTTTTGCCGTAAAACCGCTAAGTTCAACCTTTGACGTTGGATAATATACACACATCAAAAATCCTCTCAAATCTGGAATTGAGTTAGATGCCGCCTTTCCATCCTTCTTGTTCCATTGTCAAAAATTTTTGCACTTCATCTGGGCTCATTATCTTTTGTGTTATCTCAACTTCTACGCCCAATGGTTCAAGAGGCTCTTTTATACTGCTTATCAGTTGATCTACGATTGGAATATTTGGAAAAGGTAAAGCCATTGTGATCACTACTTTACTATCTCTAACAGTAATTTCTTTAATTATCCCAAGGTCCAATAAACTGCAATCAATTGCTGGGTGGTTAACTTCCTTTAACAAATCTCTAATGCTTTCTTCTGAAATATCTTTTACCATTTATTCATTCTCCCTTATTTTCAAATCTATATTTTTCTCTCCAGCATATATTG
>CAZXHI010000028.1:0-2327 GCA_964640555.1 uncultured Thermoplasmatales archaeon
TCTTTCATCACAGGGAGTTTATAAGCATTCGCTGTCAATATCAAAGATGAGGTAGCAGTGGCTACTAATAACATACAAACCAAAATTCCAATTATTTTCTTTTTCATGTCTTCTCCTCCAAATTATAAATTGTATTCTAATATATTATAATATAAAATCAATACTTAAATTTTCTGGATAATATTTTATTGCAACATTTGTAACGCTACAGCAAGAAACTTTATAAACATACTGAACTTGTTCAATAACCTGTGGTATTAACCCTTGCTTTTTCCAAGATTAGTGTAGATAATCTTGGCAGGCTGTATCGTTTGGAGAAGATATCCTTCACATACTCCATGAAACTAACATCATGTTTCCTGCAAGTATCCATGATCGTCATCATGTTCTCCCAAGCAATTCTTCCCTTTTCACTTTTTGTTCCGTAACTGATTTTTTTCTTAATAACCAGTTCCCGTAAAGCAATCTCTGCAGGGTTATTATGTAATGGTATCTGTGGATAATCCAAAACCAGCAAAAGCTTCTCCTCCTTCTTTCTTGTCATCGCTATTCTATTATCAAGTTGTTGGTACCCTGTCGTCATTGAAAATAATTCATCAAACCTTTTTTCCAAAACCTTTTTTTGTTCCAATGTTGGATGTTTTTTATAATCTTTAAGTTGTTCGTAAAAACCATATATCATCTGGAGAAACTCCTTTAATCTATCCTGATTATATTCAAGAGATGGATTCATTTTCCTATAGTGTCGTATCTCATGAATCCAACATAATACATGCAACACTGCTAGAAACATAAACTGTTTCGCATCATCTGACATCATGATTTTATTAATCATTTCATCCTCAGCAAGACCAAGTATCTCCCGTATTGTATCCCTGTTCTTTTTACGAGTTATGAAAAATACACTGAAGAAAGCAGAGCATATTACCTGAACATGATGATTCACACCTTTGTGTCTTGCACCTGTATCATCAATGTGGAAATAATCCGTAGCTTTCATCCCTGTTTCAAAGATATTATCTTTCTCATTTGTAAATTCTTCAGCACAGGATTCTGTGATAATATTTGATATCTGACCATCAGAGATCATGATACCTGCCTCGGTTAATGCCCTCAAAATCTTTTTCTCAGGAACACGGCAGGCAAAATATTGGTGGATAACAAATGCTTTCAAATCAGGTCCAAATTTACCATCAACCTCATCAGGTAACCTTGCTTCATAGGTCTTTTTTTCACCTGATGAATAATACCGTTCGAGCCTATACTCAACATTATCCGTTTTGAACAGTATATTCTGAACAGTGACACTTCGATAACCCTTAAACTCTGCATCCTCTGGAAGAATATCATGATCAACAGATAATACTTCAACACGATCAATCTTAACACGTGATCTCTTACTCTGTTTCTTCCATTTCCTTGTTTCCTTTCTAAAACCTGGGGGTGTGTAATCATGAGATGGAACATTTGGTTTAAAACTTGGTTTCCCTTTCTCACCTTTCAAACGATTTATCTCATCCTTTAACTGTTGATTTTCCTTTTGAAGATCTTGATTTGCTTGAACCAAATTTTCTATGACATTTAATAGTTGACCAATCAACGCTCTAACCTTGACTTTATCATCAAAATCAAATTCATCTGGATTGAAAGACTGTATCTCTTGTGGAATTTTCATAGATTCCACCATCCAGAAAACAGGTGTTCAACCATACAAATCATTAGCAAACACATCCAATCCAACAGCTGATAATGTATACCAGATACAGAAATTTTCCGGTATTTTTTAAAATCTATATCAAATTACCACATGATATTGAGCAAGTTCAACATACTACAGAACATATCACTTACGGCAATAAATGGAAGGAGGAAGAACTTTTCATTTCCTCATGTTCCCTCTTTCCTTCCAAAACCGAAATCCCCAAATACTTTTTGTACGTACTATCGCAACACTTAATTAGAAAATTAAAAAGAAAAAAAGAAGATTTGTTGGTTATAACTCCAGCAGTTGTCGTAGCAGTGGAAACATATGTGGATGATTCTCCATAAACTGTAGGAATGGTGTGTTGATCGCTTTGTTTTTCGGTGTAGTTAGAGAAACAGGTATTATTTCATAGTCACTGCCATTATTTATATTGACTACCATAACTGATCCAGTGAAAGTGCTTTCTTCAACGTCAGGTGCTACAACAAAAACCTCAACAGTTACTGAACCATCTTCAGGCTTCAAATTGTCACCAGCGCCCGGATCGAAGGTCCAGACACCCCAGCTTGGATATGATTCAATCTTCCAATCTAATGATGAACCAGAATCTCCAATGTTACTA
>CAZXHI010000029.1:0-3670 GCA_964640555.1 uncultured Thermoplasmatales archaeon
TAAAATAGGGAGAAAGCGTTACGAAATGAGGTGCAACGAATAGTAATGTATTCGTAGTGGTTTTTTTAAGGTTTTCCTAAGGAGAAAAACCTATCATTTCGTAACACTTCTCGGCCTGTTTTTGACAGTTTTTCAGTCTGAATTCCTGGATTTTTTTAAACGCTAACAGTCAACATATTAATATATTGGATATTTTCATTTTTTCCATTCTTGCAATCTTTAATATTGTAGATGAAAAACACTTTAAATGAATTAAACATATCAATTTAAAAAGTGAAGGTAACACAAAAATTTTGTGTTTAATATAAATATATAGTGGGGGTTATATCAATGTATTGGGAAAGTGATTTATCAAATAATCCATGCATTTTTTGGGAGGTTGAATCTAGATGGTTATAGACGACCTTAAGACACATATAGATGATATATTGAATGTTCTCGATGATGATTCGGAGAAAAAGGTGAGCAGGAAGAACCTTGAGACAGAACTAAAAAAATTCCTGGAATATGGAGTGCCTGTTGATCAGGCTAAACAAACACTTATTAAGAAATTTAGTGGGGACACAACATTTACCTCCTCTCCATCGTCATCCGAGAGGACCCTGATTACAGATCTACAACCAAATGCATATAGTGTAAATCTACTATGTCGCGTTATTACCATAAATCCAAAAGAAATCACTGTAAAAGGTGAGAACAAGAAAATATTCTATGGCATTATTGGAGATGAAAGTGGCACTATACCGTTCACTGCATGGAATGAACTTGATGTAGAAAAGGGAGATACAATAAAAGTATCAAACGCATATACACGTGAATGGCAGGGAACTGTACAGTTAAACTTTGGAGATCGGGTGAGCATTGAAAAGACGGATGAAGATAAGCTCCCCGATAGTGCATTTAAACCAAAAGAATTCAAGATCAAAGACTTAAGATCTGGTCTTGTAGCCATAGAGGTTGTAGCACAAGTCCTTGAGTTAGACAAGAGAGAGACGAAAGTAGACGGTGCAAAAAAGAAAGTTTTCTCTGGAGTCATTGGTGATGAGACAGGTAAAGCTCAATTTACCTCATGGCATGATTTCAAACTTAAGAAGGGAGATGTCATAAAAATATCTGGAGGATACATAAAATCTTGGAAGGGTATCCCGCAGTTGACATTTGATGAAAAGGCAACGGTTGAAAAACTAGATAAAAGTAAGCTCTCAGGTGAGATACAGACACAGAAAATACCTCTCCATATGCTGGTGGAAAGACATGGTGCATTAGATATTGAGGGAGAGGGCACCGTCATGGAGATAAGATCCGGCTCCGGCTTGATTATGCGATGTCCTGAATGTGATCGTGTTTTATGGAATGATGAATGTAAAATTCATGGGAAAGTAGAAGGCAAGTCAGACATAAGAATTAAACTTGTTGTTGATGATGGTACTGGTGCAGTAAGTGCAATTATTGGTAGAGAATTAACTGAGAAACTATTAGGAAAAACACTTGAAGAGTGCGAAAAGTTAGTTGAAGACTCAAAAGATGAAAACGCATTGGTTGATGAAATGAATAAATTGCTTTTCACCCATAAAATCAACGTGCAGGGTAACGCACTTGGCGATAATTTTGGTACCACAATTATTGCAAAGGAAGCCAAGCTTGTCGATGTTGATATAGATAGAGAAGTCAAAAAAATATCTCAATATTTGGAGGAGATGCAATGAAACGAGAGGTTGCTTGGAGAGTTTTTGCAAGTGAGTATAATGATTCAACTGTCGAAATAAAGGGCGAGGGGGAAATGGCTCCATCCTACATCGTTACTCCCTTGGGTGCCAAGATCAATCGCTTGTTTATTATTGGTGTTCTTACCGATGTGGAAAATATGTCGGAGAGTGGAGATCTATTGAGGGCCCACGTTTCTGATCCTACGGGTGTTTTCACGCTGTATTCTGGCCAGTATCAACAAAATGCCACAGATGCTCTTTCCAGTATTGAAGTTCCTGCTTTTGTAGCAGTTGTTGGAAAATCAAGAACATATAGACCAGAGGACGGAGAAGAGTTGTATGTTTCAATCAGACCTGAAAGAATAATGGAAGTTAACGCAGATATTAGAAATCAATGGATTTTGGAAACATGTACAAGCACTAAGGACAGGATTGAGGCAGTTGTCGAAGCAACTAAGATGAATCAACCAAATGCCGATGATTTAAAAAAACTAGGATATAGCATAGATCTTTCCGAAGGAATAGTTTCAGCCCTCAAGAATTATAAAAATATTGACGTGAATAAGTACATTACACTAATTCAAGAATCGTTACAATACCTTACACCGGGTAAAGATACATTACCAGACACCCAAATGGATATAAAAATAGATGAAGGAAAGAAGGACAAGAAACCAAAAGAAACAGAGACTAAACTAGATGAGGAAAAAAAGGACGGTTTTGAGGAGATTGAAAACTCTGTTTTAAAAATTATAAAGGATATTGAGGGTGACGAGGGAGCACTTTGGGATTCCATCACAGATAAATGTAAAAAAACTGGATTCGATAAAGATTCAATCGAGGAGGCACTTACCTCACTGATGGATAAAGGCCTAATATACGAACCCATTCTTGGAACTATTAAAACCACTTGATTGGAAATACAAAAAAACAAAATCTGCATTTCTTGCAATATTTCAGTTTTGACATTTTTACAAGATATCTTTAAATACCGTTAGTGGCAAATATTATCATGGAGAAGGGTGAGGTAATGATACAATATGCAAAAAATAAAGAGAAAAATAAAAGGTATCCCTCTTTGTATGATGCTTTTAAAGGGATAGATAAAGAATATCCATCTTTGTATGATGTTTTTAAGCTGGGAGATAGAGTAAAACGTAGATACAAAGAGGAGAATGGCAAATCAAAAGAATATATGGGCATTATTTTGGCTATTGACAAGGAGAATATAGAAGTCTATTGGGATACACTAAATGGAAAATACAGGCCTGACAACATGGATGTTACGTTTACTAACTGTTCAGTAAATGATATATTCAAAGGTAACAAACACTATAGCCCCATAAAGAGAGAGTAAATTCAAATTTAATATATATTATAAGATATTATTAGGAATATGTATATATATATCTAATTCGTCATAAACTAATTATCAAAAAAATGTTTATGATGGGAGGGAGAGAGCAAATGAATAGAGAAGCATTACCATTTATACTTGCATTATCAATCCCCATTATTCTGGTTTCCCTAGTTTTGCTACAGATTTATGGTTGTGACCTAACTTCGTTTTTTAGAGAGCTTGATATTATCTATTATATCATTATTTTGCCTCTTGCTCTTGGCTTCATAGTTACCATACTAATGTCAGGAAAAAATTAAGGTAAATTTAGATGTTGTATTTTTATATCTTAAAAATACGTATCATCGGAACTGATCTTGTAAAAAATATTATGTCCAGTACTATATTCGCATTCGCGATTATAAAATAAGACGTTTAGCAAGATATTTACAAGGAGAAAACCAATCCGATAGCAGAAATATTTATTTCATTAAGAGATACATAAAAAAATATAATTATATGTCTTTTTATATATGCTTTTATATGTCTAATATCTGGCATTCCCATAATCTCCAAAAAGCATTAAAACACATTTGTTCTAACCAAAAACCATGCAGGAACTAGC
>CAZXHI010000030.1:0-11594 GCA_964640555.1 uncultured Thermoplasmatales archaeon
TAACGATGAAAAAGATCTTGCCTTTGATTTTGCCCATGCCCTTAAACAAGAGGCAAAGGTATTGCAAAAACACGTTGATATGATTAGCATTGATGAACCATTTTTTTCTAATGAGATACCAGATTACGGGAAAGAACTAATTGAGATAATTACAAAGGACATTTCCTGCCCCACTAGGCTTCATGCATGCGGGAATGTATCTGATATAATATCGGAGTTATTGGAGATGCCCGTGGATATATTATCTCATGAATTCAAAGCATCCCCGCAAATATTCGATGCGTTTAAAGACTACACTTTTCCCCAAAAAATTTGTTTGGGTGTTGTTCGCTCAGATGACACGCGAGTTGAATCAGTTGAAGAAATAATGGATCATACAAAAAAAGGAATGAGAATCTTTGGGGAAAAGATTGTTCAATTGGCACCTGACTGTGGGCAAAAATTGCTGCCCAGAGATGTTGCTTTTCAAAAATTGAAAAATCTTGTAAAAGTAGGTGAAAAAATCAATGGTTGATAAGGAAGTCCCCTTAATTGAGGCTAAAAAAACACCACAGAAAAATGTGGTCTTAGATCCAAAAGGTTTCTTTGTTATAGAAGTGCATGGAAAGGAAATAAGAGTAGAGTATTATACTAACGTATACAAGGAAAATAGGATTGTCTCAGGGAACCTCAAAAAAGTTTTTTCAGGTAAAAAGGCGGATGCACTATCAGATGCTATTGTAGAACATGTTCCCGGCCTTAGACCTGAACATTACATGTATATTGGTAGAGAACTTCAGAGAGCTCAGTTCACTCTTGAAAAAAACAAAGAATACGTCCAGGGTGGATGCTAAAGTTTTTTGATAATACCCTTGCCGTTTACGTGTATCTCTTTATTACCGTTTTTCTGCCTAATGTCAAAATTTTCTATTATTAATGAGTCTCCCTGTTTGAAACGCTGTATTTCTTTTACCTTTTCATCCCATATTACCAGTTGTTTTATACCCTCATCATCCTTTATTTTGATGTTTGTAACAAAACCAAATTCCCCACTATCTTTAAAAAAGGCACGCGTGGGTTCCATTTCAACCAATTCTCCTTTAATCTCTTTGGTGTTATCTATCTTTTTGTCGTTAAAATCGGGCACGTCTTCTGGTTCAACTTCTAAAAGACCCCACCTGCCCACATTTATTTCTAGACCATTAAAACCATCTTTTATGTAGCCATTTACAACCTTCAAACTGGTACCTTCCTGTATCGTCTTATTTTTTACCATATCCACATCCTTGTCCCATAATGCTAGCCCACAGGTCCCTGTACCATCTGTTATCTCTAGATTTACCACCCGTCCCGAAGATCCATTTTTTCTTTTAAAATTCCTTGGTTCGCTGATTCCAACTATCTTGCCAAGAACGATACCCTCTGAGCCGGGCTCTAAATCAGCGATTTTAGATACATTTTGTTTGTTTCTTCCCAGTTCATCTACAATCAACAATGCAAGGATGTTTTCATCTATGAGATCATCGTATTCTTTTTTTCTATTTTTTATTTCTTTTTCAAATTTATTTTTTGTTATAAGATCTTTGATATCCTCATAAAGCTGGTCTTTGTTTTTATGCATCCGATACATGAATGCATATTTGCTGCTTTAAATCTATTGTCGAAATCGTTTGCATATTGCGTTGGTGCATATATAGATTAATTTCTGTCCACAATCAGTTATTGTATCTCAAATAAAAGAATTCCAATATACTATCCTTCAACTTGGCTAATTAGCATTTCCCCATCGGAATAAAAGTATTCGAAAAATATAAGGTGAAAAGAGACGAAAGAAGCTGTGAGTTTTAGGAAATAATCTCCTTTTCAAAGTATCGTATCGCCATATGATACTTTTGAGCTCTGATTGAGAAGGGTATACTATCTGTGCTCGGCCATTCTTTTATCCTTGTGTCTCTCATAGCAATCGATACATAGATCGCCGTCTGCATCATTCCACTTACCGCAAATTATGCATCTTGTAATCTTTCCTGCATCTTTTAGGTCATGACATTTTTCACATAAGGGATAAAATTTTGTAGACTTACCACACACTGGACAGTGCATATTTCCTCACTCAAACTATAGTTTTGTAACAATTTCCTCTTAATAAAAATACTTCTTCGCTATTAATTATTTCAATTATCTTGGGGCACTAAACTTCCTTTTAAAATTGCATAAAATTAAACATTATATGATTAGGTCTAATCTCATCTTGTCGATGTTGAACTATGGTTCGAGATATTCTTTCCCCAATTCAATATCATCAACTATGTCCTGCAGTTTTTTCACAGCTTCAACTTTTTTTATGATTTCCTCCATATGATTTTGCTGATATTCTTTTATAGCACGCCTGATGAATTCAGACCGGTTGGAAAACTCTCCACTTCTCAAAAACATATCCATGATCTGAATATCCTGCATCGAAAGTCTAAGAGTTAGCCTGGTATCTACCATAATGATCCCTCAATTGATGTAATAATTGACTATACATATAAATAGATTATTATCCTCAGTCACTACCAAAAAGAATGGAGAAAAGTGCCATCTAAAGGAATATTTTGATAAATATCATCATACCTAGTACAAGAACAACAACACCAATAAGTTTACCAAGCTTGTTTTCGCCAATGTGATTAGCAACAAGAGAACCTGTAACACTCCCTACAGCCGCTGCACAGACCGCTATGAGTGCAACATTTACAACCACTTCACCATTAAGAAAATGCCCGGTTGCCCCCGAACCCGCAATAAAAGACATCATCAAAAGCGAGGTACCAATTGCTGTACGAATATCATACCCCAAAACAAAAATAAGGATTATCGCAACGATACTGCTACTCCCCATACCTGCAAAACCACTAGCAAAACCAACAAGGAGTCCAAGTATAACAAAAGTATATATCTTTTTATCTCTAAAAAAATTAAAATTAATCTTTTCCTCAATAAAGTCAATGTTTTTTTGAATGCCATTTACAATAAAATTTACACCAATTAGCATTAAAAACAGACCAATCAGGAGACTAAGTCCAAGTTCAGAAGTGCCTGATGTGAACATACTACCTGCAAATGCACCTATAACCCCCATAAAAGCTAATACGATCACTGGTTTAAAATCAACGTTACCATTCCTGAGAAATATCAGTCCAGCAACACCACCAATAACGCAATCTACCAAAAGACTAGTGCCAATTGCCTGATGAACAGAATAACCCACAAAAATTGTCAAACATGGAATCATAATTGCCCCTGCAGTACCAGAAGCTATACCAACAAACAAACCGCTTCCAAAACCAGAGATCATTATGAGAATATTAATCAAGTAATCGTCAATCACAAGAAGGACAACAGGTTTTTTGGATATATAGATTCCCTTTTAACAACAGTAAATTGCAATTAAAGATTTCAAAAATACTGTTCCTAACCTATTCCTGATCTTTTACTTTAGATATACTTCCTATTACCTTCTTTGTGAGAAAATCACGTATTTCTTCTGGTTTTGTAGTATCAATACCAAAATATTCAGGGAAAAGTTTAGTGGTTGTAAGCATCTCAGTAGATCCATGTCTCTTACTATAAATTAATTTCATAGAGGCAAGTTCATCCACGTGATCATATATCTTGGGACCTGCCATACGTCGCAGATTAGATTGTTTAACAGGTTGATGAAATGCAATAAGTGCCAGTGTCTTGAGTAGGTTACTATGAATATCAGGTTTAGCAATCATTACAGATTGATCGATGTATTTTTTTTTCACCTGCATGGCATACTTATTTCCTGCCTTTACTATCTCCATGGAGGTATCGTTTTTACGTTCAACATTGTAGTCTGCAACAAGAGTGTCTAGGGCATCTTTAATCTTCCTTGGTGGAAGATCCGTTGCTTCCTTAATTTCATTTATGCTAACTGGTTTACTTGCAGAGAACAACACAGATTCGATTAGACGTTTCTCTTTTATTCCCATAACAAATCATCCTTCTTTTTAGCTATATCCCATGTTTTTAATATATATCTTTCCATAGGGGAACTGTTTCTGATACACCCTTATCTTATTATCATATGCAAGAAACAACAAGGACATAAATGTCTTTATGACCTCCTCACGCCCTCTGGTTTCACAGAGTTCAAATAGTGATATGGTCCTTCCGTGGAAGCTTTTGATTTTTTCCCACACAATTTCAACATCATCCTCAACATGATCCTCGTGAGCCGTTCCCACCATACGTTTTCTTGCTTTTTCCGAAAGTCTTAGTCTTTCTGCTTGCCGTTGCCGTTCAATTAATTGATATTCCTCAGAGTCTACTCTTGCTTGATCAAATGCATCTAAAAGCTCAATTAAGGTGACCTTTCTTTTGGCATTTCTCCGGATTGGTTCATCAAGTGGCGGCTCTGGCATATTCATAACAAGGTTTGTATATGAGTAGCCATCATCATTCTCAATCCACGTTCCTGTAGGTATATCGCCCCACCCAAAGGGTTCTTCGCTTTCCTCATCCCCTGTCTCCATGCTTACAACAAGATCGTTACTCTGCAACTTCAGTACTTTCCATGCCATATAAATCATACGACCTGCTGTCATCAGATCGATTTTTTCTTCTTTTGCTCTCTTCAAGTACATGGTAGAAAAATTTACTAAATCAATGTCCCATGGGTTAAGCTGCTGCCTCATTACCAGTTCAAATGCAATCGAGATAGACCTATCAAACGGGTTTTCAATAGAAATATGATCCCCTTCATTTGCCTTCTGAAGCATGTCAACATAATAGTTAATCCTCTTTGCATCATCATTCTCATCAATAAGTGATTTATGGAACAGTAGGTGATTTATCACATCATCATCGATTTTAAGTTGCACCATATCTTTGACCTCCGCTGGCATCTATTTCACCCTTGGGCCCTACAGACGCTGGATCTATGTTGCCTATCATCTCAGAAACCCCCGTATCCCTCATCGTAACACCATACACATGATTAGCCTCCTTCAATGCCACTTTACGCAGTGAAACCATGATAAACTGAGAATCCTGGGCATTTCGCTTCACCATGCGCGATACGGTCTCTGCATTCACACCATCCAGGAACATATCAACCTCATCCAACACATAAAATGGACTGGGATCATAGTTTTGAATTGCAAAAATAAACGCTAGCGACGCAATACTTTTTTCCCCACCAGATAGTGCAGAAAGCAAAAGTACCTTCTTTCCACGTGGTCTGGCCTTCATTGTTAATCCACCTTCAAAGACATTCTCTGGATCTTCAAGTTGAAGTTCTCCCTCACCACCCTCTGAAAGTTGTGAATACATATTTTTAAAATTCCTATCAATCTCATCAAAAACCTCGTAGAATTTTACCTTTTTCTTGGCAGTTATCTCACTTACAAGTTTTACAAGATTTTTTCTCTGATCCCTAAGATGTTTCACATCTTCATCAAGCTTATTTTTACGTTCTGACTGATGTTCATACTCTTCAAGAGCACGCATATTTACCGGTTCTAGCTCCCTCATGGACTCCTCGATTACCTTCATTGAATCCTTGAGGGATTCGACATTAGGGATTATATCATTAGTGATTTCAACATCATACAAACGAAGTTCCTCTTCTAGTTCTCGTATGGTACTCTCAAGTGTTGGCAATCTGTATTTTGCACGTGAAATCAAATCATAATATGATTCAACACGAGTATTTATCTTATCAAGCTCATTTTCGATCGAAACAGCATTCCTATAAATTTCATCACGTCTGGCAGTTAAATCTTTCATCTTACCGGTCATCTGTTCTTCAACCGCCATCAATGCCTTCAACTCATCATGATATCTAGCGCGGGATTCCTTCAGTTCCTTGATCGATTCCTTGTAATTCTCGATTTCTTTGGTTTTTGCCTCAATCCTAGTGTAAATTTCCCCTTTACGCTCCGTTAGAAGTTCTATCTTCTTTCCAAGTGAATCCACCTCAGAGGAAAGAGTCAATACAGATTCGTGGAGTGTTGAAACCTCTTTTTCAAGAGATCTTGCCCTTTGAGCCTGCTCCTTTTTAGTTCCCTTCAAAAGAAGTTTACCCTTTTCCTCCTTTATTGAATCCAATTCTTCTAACCGCTGCTTGTATTCCTCAATTCTAGAAAATAACTCATTCTTCTTTGCATCCAGTTCTTCTTTTTCCTTAATCTTTGCATCTAGATCTTTACTCAACACATCAAGCTTCCCAGTGAACTCTTTTCTTCGGACATCTAAGTTCTTAACCTGCATTTCCTTGTCAGCTTCTGCTCTAAGACGCCCAAGATTGCCTTCTAATTCAACTATCTCCTTTTTCAAATTAGCCAGTTCCCCAGAAAGAATATCTTGACTGGATATGGCTTCCTGTAACTGCTGTGTTGTATTCTCCAGTTTGCCACGATCAACATTACTAAATGAGGGACTGGTTTTTGGTCTACTTCCACCCCTCATTGCACCACCAGCCTCAATTAAACTACCTTTTAAATCAACAAGCCGGACACCACCCATGAGACGGCGTGCATCATCCAGGCCATCAACCACGATTGTATCGCCAAATACATACCAGAAAGCAGCCCGATATTCATCCCTAAACTTGATCAAATCAATGGCAAATCCATGTGCCTTTGGATCATTAATGACCATAAGTGCCTTACCACGTGGCTTACCTGCAACCATTTTACTCAACGGAAGAAATGTAGCGCGTCCCAGATTTTCATTCTGTAGAAAACGAATTGCCCTTGCGGCAACATCCTCATTATCGACAATTATGGACTGCATGCGAGCACCAGCAGCTATCTCCATCGCAACCTGATACTTTTCATCCACCTGCGCAAGTTCAGCAATAGTTCCACAAACGCCCTCTATCTTCCCATCATCTCGGGCCTTTAAAACCTCATTTACCGCTCGATTATATCTACTATGAACAGATTGCAAGGCATCATACTCGGCCTGTAATTTAGACTGATCACGTTGAAGTCTGCGGACAACATTCTCCAAATCAGATAACTGCTCAGTAAGTTCTGCCTCGCGTTTCCGCTTCTCAAAAAGATTTTTTTCAACATCCTTTGTTTTTTTATGTTTCTCCTGATGATCTTTCTTGAATTCATCGACCTGCCAATCAATGTCCTTGAGCTCAAATTCATATGTGGATTTTGTCTCTTGCATCTCCGCAATCTGAAGTTCAAGAGCATCCATCTTGTCGGTAAATCGATTACGTTTAAGTTTAAGTTCGTGAATCTCAGTGTTTTTCTCGTTATACTCCTCACGCATCTCCGCAAGTTCACGAGTCAAATCCATAGATTTGTCATCATGCTGAGCAATGGTTTCTTTTAAGCTGGAAAGCTCTGTTTCTTTCTCATCTAATCCAGCTTGTTTTTCATCAATCTGCTTATTTAAGTCATCTCTCTGGGACGTATATTCATCGATTTCTCTTTCTATAGTTTCCAAACCTGCTATCTGTTCCTTGCCTTCATTTTGAATTTCTAAAATCTCATCATTTGAATAATTGATTCTTTCTCCAACCTTTATCTCTTCACTCCGTAATGAATCTACCTTGCCCCTGATCTCCTTTACCTCGTCACCACCGACATCTCCAATCTTCTTCTCTATTGCCTCAAGTTCTTTTTGTGATTTGGCATATCCATTTTTTAACTCTTTGCTTTTCTCATCCAGTGTACTTCTCTCCTGCTCATAGGACTCAATTTGCTTATTGATTTCTACCAGCTGAGATTCAACATCCTGCTTCTTTTTTAGCGATATTTTCGCCTTTGTCTCGTATAACGTATCTTTTAATTCTTTGTATCGAAATGCTGCATCTCTATCGTTTTTAAGCTGCCTTATCTGAGTTGATATCTCATTCAAAATAATTCTTATGCGATCAAGATTGCCATCTACCTCTCCTTTTTCTTCTTCTGCCTTCTTGATATCACCGTCAAACGTGCTTATGCCTGCAATTTCATCAACTACCCTTCTGCGTTCAATGGAACCCATTTCTATGAGACTGGTGACATCACCCTGCTTCACAATGTTATATCCATCACCCGAAATACGAGCATGAATTAGCACATTAATAAAATCAGAAAACGAAGAAGCACGATCATTGACATAAAAGTAACTATAATAATTATCGGGATTGCTCTTCAAAGGCGCCCGTTTTATCACCCTCGTAAGTATCACCTCATCAGAGTCAATAGGCATCCTCCGACCCCTGTTGTCAAAAACAAGTGAAACCTTACAGTATTTGGCAGGATTCTTATGTTTTTTACCCCCGTTGAAGATAAGATCAGTGAGCCTACCTGCCCGCATAACCTTTGAGCTCTTAGGACCAAGTACAAACAGAATGGCATCAGCTATGTTGCTTTTCCCAGATCCATTTGGTCCAGTTATGGCAGTAAATCCTGGAAAAAATGGCACTGTGAGTTTTTTACCAAAAGATTTGAAATTTTCCATCTGGACTTCTTTAAGATACAGCTTCCATCCCTTCCTAATTCCCAACACTATAATTCATTATTATATTATATATACTTGCATCCCTAATTTCCTAGAACAAATTTCGGTATATAAAATTTTGGAGATTTTAGTGGAAAATTGCAACCGTAACGGGGGATTAATACAGCATATAATTATAATTCTAAAATAATTATGTAACTCATATGACCTTAAGCTAGATGAAAAACAATATAGAATCAACAGAGAACTCATATCAAGAAAAATATAACCTGATCTGGTAGATTATTGACTACCACAATCTTCTTCGCGCCCTGCCCCCCACTCAGTATCGTATACCCTAACCTATTAATTGTGTATATTATTGTTATTTACTGTTTCATTATCAAATCTCAAAACAAGAAACGACTCTTTTCGCTTTTTCCCATGCATCTTTTGATTTCAATCCATCCATTTTGTATTCCAAAAATAGTTCCCGGATTTCAGCTTCATGTCCGTCCGTTTTTTCTTTTTTTCGGTGAGTAAAAGAGTAGCATGCAACATCCTGTACCCATTCTGGATCATCTCCTTTTTTACCATGTAAAACTTTCTTTTCCATATTTAACATGTTATACTCTGTTACAAATACTATATAAATTGTCTGTGTCAAAATGTCAAAATGAAAAAATACTTAACCAATGATGAGAAGGGCAGAACAGACAATCATTTTTCTTTTGTTGGCGGCCTCAATATCAACCAATAAATCCATGCAAACGGGATGAACCATGAAACAATTGTCCACATACCAGGATGTGAATCTCCACGCTTTCTGGCATCAAAATATACATAGATTGGTATTACACACCAGAATATAGCTGTAATAATAGTAATTTCTCCAATAAACATCATAGTCAGCGATATATGGTTTAAAGTTCTAGTTATAAACAGATTGTTGTACAACTATTGTCAAGAATCTTTACAGTTTTTACAAACTAATGCCATTGTCATTAAATTTGCACACAAAGGTTTTCAGAGACACACAAGTAAATCATCTTTATTTCTACATATCAACGATCCTTTGTTTACTTGAGATGGTGCTGATTTTGCGATCTTTATCATACAGATGCTGGACCCTAGCAGCAGAAATCGCATTCTTTACTGCAAGTATTATCCTTAATATCCATTCGACCAGTGTGATAAGAATAACAAACTGAATACATAAGTTAAAGAATTCTGGTAGTAAATATATCTTGTCGATTATTTCTTCAAAACTGAAATATGTTGGATTAACTAAGAATAAACCCAACAATGCAAATGGGAGCATTTTTGCTAAATCTTTTGAAAGATCTCTACTATAATACGCCGTGATTCTAATGGCAATGATTACTGCAAATGATGTCGAAAGAAGAGCCAGTATTTCATAGTCCCGAGTCAAGAAAAGCATCATCAAGGAAAATCCCAAGAAGAAAAGAAACGCAATGAAAGGAAATACAAAAAAATATTTCAGGAATCCAACTACTTTTGGATGAGTTACAGAATGAATTGTAAGACAATCTCTCCGAGCAATAAAGCGATAAAAATGCCATATAACAATCGAATAAATTGCAATTGATACCATTAGATAGAACATGGGTAAAAAAACTGATGAATCGCCACTTAAAATGCTCTTAAGTGAAAGGGTTGAGGTTAAATCTGAAAAATTTTCAAACGCCATTTTTTCCACTCCTACTTTAAAATTACATCTTGCTTTATGCGAGGTGCTCTAAATCTCCTTAAAAAATTTATTTTTCTAACAACCCATTCCAAAAGGAAAATAAATCTTTGTTCAGATCTGTCTTCCACTGCATAAAATCAAAATCACCATCAGGCGCATCCCGTTCACCGTTCCTGAATTTTACCGCATCAGTATCTAACATTATCTTTCTTCCATCCTTCAATCTTACCACCTACTCCATATTGAGATATGATATCATGTGTCAATATAAGTATATAATATTATCGTGGCAAAATGCCAAAATGGAAAAACACATTCTTTGAACCATGTCTATTGTTAAAAGTGTAACATGAAATCAATCCAAAAAACATCCTTTTAACATATTATTAGAGCAATTTCAATTGGAAAAATAAAGGGTCTAGCTTGGGAGGAAAAACAATATGAAAAAGAATTGTTGCAAAAATCATTTGTTTTTCACTAGACCCTGTAGATGGCAGTATATGTATCCAGTAAATAAACTTATTGCCCATTAAACCATATTAAGGATTCAATTCTGATACTTAGGGAATTTAACCGCGGTACCAACCCATATTCTTATTTATTATATGCCGCGGGAGGGACTTGAACCCCCGGCATCACGGTCTTCAGCCGTGCACTCTCCCAACTGAGTTACCGCGGCAAGCAGTAAAATGCATTAGAGTACTTTCACTCAATAGCTTTTATAAGTTCCCCGGTAACAACAGCAATATCACTTAATGCTTTTTTAAGTGATGCCATTACTTCTGGCACTGCACCTGTGGTTATTGCTCCCCTAGGAGATGGTTCAATAAGTCCATCCTGCTCCAATATTCTTAGTGAGTATCTTACCATATGTTGAGGATAATCAGTAAGCTCAGATAATTTTATTATACCCATAGGCTGGTTATCTTGTAATGTCTTGAGTACATGTATATGCCTCTTAAGTATATCAAGCTCAGTCTCTATAACACTTGTAAGAACACTTCGTTCTTTCTTTACATTTTTCATTTCTTATATACCTCTAAGCTACTTACTAACGCCTGTAATCTATTACCATTATTTAAAAATCTCTATTCAAACGGTAATCTCAACAAGCAAAATCTTTCGTCATATCACAAATTCACAGCATATATTCCCAAAAATTATCGGAAAAATATTGATGCAATAATTAAAGATTCTCGAGAAAGAGTTATAAATAATAATACAATTCACAATTGTTAAAAATAAATAAGACCATTGTAAAAACCAAAAAAATAATATGAAACTGATCACTCGATCTAAAACAATAAGAAATCATGCATAGCAGGATGAATATCTTTTTATCTGGGATAGATATTGAGGGGAAAATCATGAGAAAAATTACTCAAAAATTACTAATCATTGCATTCCTGTTTCTGCTGTTCCAATCTTTAATACAACCTGTTTTAGC
>CAZXHI010000031.1:0-10948 GCA_964640555.1 uncultured Thermoplasmatales archaeon
CGTCAATTATTAAATATTTCCTATATTTAATGTAATGGATGAAACATTATATTTATGATAATTTTGCTTTATTGTTTCCGCTTTTACCTATTTTGACTTCCCAATGATCTGATGTCATTTCCCCCGTAGAAGTCAGTGGGCTTATCCGGATTTGAACCGGAGACCTCCGCCGTGTGAAGGCGACGTCATAACCACTAGACCATAAGCCCTCTTATCATCTTTATTCTTTATTTCCGACTTATTATTTTGTTGGGAATAGTGATTATGATTAATAGATTTTCCTTCTATTAACGCCAGATGCTCCTGTAATTTAATCTCCAAAAATGCACTTAAATTCATTCCATGATTTCCTGCCCTTTTTACTAGTTTTTCACTGGTTAAAAAATTCAAATACCCCTTTTTCATATGTATAATATACTTATATTTATATGAATTTGAAAACGTTAAACTGATAATCATTCATTTTGAAAAAATACCCTTTTTCACAATTTTACACACAAACTATATATTGTATAATTTATAAAACATTAATATGGTGGTGAGGATGGATTGGAAAATGTTAGTACGTTATTTGACAATAGCATTAGTCATTTTGGGGCTATTTGGGAACATCTCCCAGGCATGCCACACAAATGATGAAACGGATTGTTCCAACGAAACTGAAAAGACGCAAACGACAGTTGAAGATGGTAAAGAAGCAGATTCGTCAGAAGTGGGTTTGCTTAAAGATACATGGTTTGGGGCTTTTCTCTTATTTTTGGAAAGACTGATCGAACGTTATCCCGTAATTAGAGAGATATTACAGATGGTATTCGCCTGATCCCTGATCGACTTTAGGGTGTAGGATAGCCCATTAAATAATTCTCCCTTTATTTATCTAGGGATTCTGCAATTGCAGCAGGACCTACTAGTGAAAATTGACGTGAATCTATTGCTCCAACATTTAAGAATAGATATTTTTGCAGGAAGCTCAAAAATATCTATGAAATTTTTTTATTGTATATAACATATAGACTCGTGGGGCAAGTATAGTTCTCACAAGATTGACAGGTCAATTTATAAATAGAGATTTTCATCTGTGTTCATAACTGAAAAAGATTGGTATTCGTTGACTGTTAGATTGAGTACAACCAGGATGATTAGGGAGATAGCATTGGCTAAGGAACTGACTGTGGATGAACTACTAAATAGACTACTATTGATCCAAAGTAGTGAGCGGCTAACTTGTAGTTTATACGGTGTGAAGGTTAGAGCCGCAAATATATCAAGCCAAACGGCCAAAATACATTCAATATGGTTGACAAATCAACATAATTTCCCCCGAAGGTGGTTTTGTTCCTATACATAAGGGAAAATTAATATAAAACAAAGAACATAATATTTATAAGTTTAAAACGTTAATACTTATTACATAAAAAAATGGTTATGTTTAATGAAAGAAATATTTCGAACAAAAATTTTATTTGCCTTCTTAATTGTAACAGTAATTGTTAATCCAGTTTTCAACAACACTGTTAATAGTAGTAAAAATGATGATTCCTATATTGATTCTGATTTTTCAAAAAAAACTATTTTTAAGAAACTGGAACCTGGTGATATTGTTTTTTGTGAAATAAGAGATATCTGGGTTTTACTTGGTGGCCATGATGTTAAACAAGGCTTAGATCATGTTGCTATCTATCGAGGTAAAGGACATATAAACATCAAAGGTGAATTTATAGAGGATAAAATATTTGGTAGGCATTATGTTATTGAGTCTACTTATTTTCCATTCCCAAAGGTTAGATATACTCCTCTAAGTTTGTTATTTTTTTATTCAAAATTGTATTATGCTAAGGTTAATAATGCTGACGAAACTGTGAAAAATACTGCTATTGAATTTGCAGAAAGTCAGATTGGATGCTCCTATCAACATTTTTTCTATATGTCAAAAAAAGATAACCCGCGTTTTATGTGGGATTATGAAAAATGGGATGAAAACAACCCTGCTTATAAATTCCGTAAACATGCTAATTATGACCCCGATGATCCATTGGATCCGTTGTCTGATTGGTATTATTGCGCAGACTTAGTATGGGCTTCCTATTATAACGCAGGTGTCGATCTTGATCCAATATTTCCAGAGGATCTTGATGGTGATACACAACCAGATATAATAGAGGATTATGGATTTTTACGTTTTGTATCCCCACAGAATATATATGATAGCAGTAACACAACTGTAACCTAAATTATAAATTTTTAAGCATGCAATCTGTATTTGAGAAAAAACTATTGACATATTTATTCTAAATATGGGAAAGAATAAGGTCATATAGTGCCGGATGTAGGCCGTAAGTCTCATTAGAACATGTTAAATTTTAATATTTTTATAAATTTATAAGACAGAAGAAACATAATTATGATTTAATGTTAAATTTCTTATGAATGGGGGAGAGAAGAGAGTTAGAAAACAAGAAAATAAAAATTTGTCCAAGCATATTATCATAAAGAAAAGATTTATCAACAAAAAGAACGTTAACTTACAGATAGCAACAAAGCATTTTGGGAACGTCAGTATATGGTAAAATTGAAAGTGTTAGACAAATTAAAGCCTAAGAAAAAAGAACCTGAGCCTGAGGAAGAACCAACACCGCCTAAATCCGAAGAGGCTACACAATCGGAAACTGTACAAGATACTAAAGAGTCAACACTAGCAGAGTATCATGAGACGCTCCATTCAGCGGATGTCGCTTCTGAAAATAAAGATTCCTCATATCAGCGAGAAGGTGTTGTATCATCTGAACAGAGATTCTGGAGGGATGTGAAGGCTATCGAAGAAAATGTGGATAATATTTCTAAACATGAACCAAAGACGTCTGAGGAAAGACTAGGCAAAACGGTTGATAAAATACTAGCAAAAACAAAGAAAAAGTTAGCAAAAACTGAGAAAAAACCCAGAAAACCCTCAAACGTAATTTATGTGGTAAGCAAACCACAACCGGGTCAAGTTCGTGGTGATTGGGCTGTACGAAGCCACGGAAAAATTTACAGCTATCATAGATTGAAGGAAAGCGCTATAAAGCATGCAAGAAATGTTGCGAGAGAAAGAAAGGCAACTGTGTTGATTCAAAATACGGATGGTACATTTAGCGAAGGTTTCAAGCCAAGACCAAAGAAATGATGTGGTAAATATCTTAAACGACTATATAAATTCAAATTTTTATATATGGGGAATATATTTGATTTTGCTAGCTGAACTATGGTTATGTTTGTTTTTGAAAAGTATGAAAGGATAAAGTCAGGATGATAACGGTTCTAAGGATAGGTCATAGAATCAGTCGCGATAAACGTATAACAACTCATGTAGCACTGGTGGCACGTGCCTTTGGTGCGGATAAGATCATTATAGATACAAAGGATAACAAGATTGAAGATAATGTCTGCTCTATTTGCGCACGTTTTGGGGGAGATTTTGAAATAGAATCGGGAGTGGATAAGAAAAAAATAATTAAAGAATGGGGTGGTGTGATAGTTCATCTTACCATGTATGGTGAAAAGTTGAACAAATCAATCGATGAAATCGATAAGAATAAGGATTTACTTATTATTGTAGGAGCAGAAAAGGTACCTCCACAAATCTATGAAATGGCTGATTTTAATGTTTCAGTAGGCAATCAGCCGCATTCAGAGGTTGCCGCATTAGCAGTTTTTCTAGATAGATACAATATGGGTAGCTGGAATGAGAAGCAATTTAACGGAAAAATAGAAATCCTTCCCAGCAATAAAGGAAAAAAGGTCGTATCCAAGGATAAGTAGGGTTATTATTATGAGCAGTGCTATACCTTCCCCTAAAGAATGTCTTGATCTGCTTAAAAAAAGTGGGTGTTCTGACAAAGTCATTAGACATTGCAAAGCAGTTAGGGATGTAGCGGTAAGAATGGCAAAAAAGGCACATGCTGATGTCGAACTGGTTGAAGCAGGGGCACTGCTTCACGACATTGGAAGATCAAAAACACATGGGATTCTTCATGCCTTAGAGGGAGCCAAAATTGCTAGACAGTTGAAATTGTCTGAGAGCATAGTAAATATCATTGAGAGGCATATTGGGGCGGGACTATCGGTGGAGGTAGCAAGGAAATTAAATCTGCCGCCAAGAGACTATATACCCAAGACACTCGAAGAAAAGATTGTTTGTCATGCTGACAGTTTGATTGATAATTGTGAAAAACAAAATATTGAAAACGAAGTAAAAAGAGCATTAGGGGAGGGTCATAAGGAATATGCAGAGCGTCTTGTTAATTTACATAGGGAGTTAAGTGAAATCTGTGGCATGGATGTTAATCTCATATAGTCCAAACACCAGAAAAGATAAATACGGCATCTAGGATTTAACCCCTCAAAAGAAAAAGATATGGAGGAAAAAAATTATGGCTGTAACAATTGATTCTGGCAAATGTACCGGTTGTGGTGCATGTGCAGAAGTCTGCCCAGTAGATGCTATTACAGTGGGCGATAAGGCTACTGTTGATGAGGACACCTGTATTGATTGTGGGACCTGTGTCGATGAATGCCCGACTGATGCAATAGAGCTGTAATGTGTCTTGTTTAAAAATAAGGCTCTTTTTATCTCTTGTTTCTTTTTGCAGGGGTAGCCAAGCCTGGTCAACGGCGCAAGGTTGAGGGCCTTGTCCTGTAGAGGTCCGCGAGTTCAAATCTCGTCCCCTGCATCTTTTCACCGGTAAAATTTAAATAGCCGTATTTTATTCTATTCTTTGATATCATGGCAGTCAATAAAGTGAAAAAGTCTAAAACGGAGACATCGAAAGAGCGGCTTATCTATGTTTATCTACCAACACATGAAATGACAGAAAAATGGAAAAACCTTTCTGATAAAGCTGATACTTCAATATCCAAATTTGTAATTGAGCATGTGGAAAACTCTTTGCGGCAGGAAGAAGGGGAAGAAAACTATACCACGAGAATTGAACTGTTGAAGGATCAACAACAATTGAAGGAGGAAAACGGTCAACTGCGGAAACAAAACAAAATGATGAACACAGTTATAGACAGGCTAGAAGACGAATTACGTGGATATAGAGTAAAACCATTTGTTGAGGAAAATTTCAAAGGAATACGGAAATATGAAACCGATCTTATAGAACTATTCAAAAAAAAGAGGGAGATAAGAAAGGAAGATTTGATTGATTTTCTACATATTAATCCAACAGACAGTAAAACATTGAAAGGGATAAGGAACCAGATTGAGAGCCTGGAGCAATACGGGCTAATAAAAGATAGGGGTGTCAAGTGGATATGGACACCCTAACTGATAATGAGCTGATCACACGTTTCAAGAATGACTGTCAATTACGTAATTTCAGCAGGCACACAGTAGTAAGTTATGGTTCCACGATGAACCTATTTCTAAGGTTTTTAAAAGGGAGAAAACGAACTTTACTAGATGTTGATAGGGGGTTATTACGAGAATATATCTCATATTTGGTAAATGATGGTATCTCATATAAGACCGTTGAAAACAGGTTCTCCACTTTCTCATCGTTTTATGATTATGTCGTCTATGAAGGATTAATGGAGAAAAACATAGTATTGGATATTCGTAAAAGATATATTCGAAGATATAAAAAGAATGGCAATGGTGGAAGTAAAAGAAAGTTGGTAAACATTGAAGAAATGTCACTTTTTATAAACCTGATTTTTGATATTGAGATCAAGGCAATCGCATTAGTATTTGCAAAAACAGGAATACGACTCCGTGAACTGATAGCTATAGATGTTGACGATATCGACTGGAGTAATATGAGCATCGAATTAAAACCGACACCTAAAAGGAGTAATCTAGTTGTGTTTTTTGATTCTGAATGTGCCTTGATTTTAAAACGCTGGTTGAAAAAAAGAGAGGCAATTGCAGTAAAAAAAAGCAAAGCTTTATTTGTGTCCTATCAACTTGGGGAGAGAATACACAGAAATACAATATATCGTAACTTTACGAGTTGGGGTGAAAAAGCAGGATTGCATAATCCAAAGTCAGATCGGCTTGAGGATCATTTCACGCCACATTGCTGCCGTCATTGGTTTACGACCCATTTACGTAGGGCAGGGATGCCAAGAGAGTTCATCAAGGAACTCCGTGGAGATAAAAGAACGGAAGCTATGGACATTTACGACCATATTGACATGGGGGAATTAAGACGCAGTTATCTGGCTCATATACCACAACTTGGGATATGACACTGTCAAAAGAGAAGCAGCAGAATTTTTTTACAATAGATGTTTATAATAGTTTATTGCGTATTCCTTCTGCTTTTCAATATCTTCATCAGAGATCTCTGCCTTGTTGATGTTGTGCAGCATTTTTTGATGACTAAGGAATAGTTTATTCAGTCTCTTTTTATCATGTGTTTCTTCTTCATATGGATCTGCATAGTTTTGTAAACTACCGTAGAATGTTGCTAGTTCAGGGAGGCATATCCCATTGAACCATAGAGTATCATGGAGTTGGAAGGGATGAGCGACAATTGTGTATTTTGAGGCGAAATAAAGTTTCAGAAGATCTTGATGATATCTAATGTAATTACTTACCATTTCATTGATTTGATGATCCTTTAACATGGCATACAGTTCTTCTTTCTCTTTTGATGGATAAAAATGTTTTTTGAACAAATCTATTAAGGTTTCATCGGGTTTTATTACATATCTTCCCCCCCTCATGAGGAAAACCTGGTTCTCTCTGTCCTCTAGTGCATCATAAAAAGACCGTGGAAGAAAGTATACAGGATAATCCCAGTAATAACAACAGAACAGTAACGCTAACTCTCTGTCGAGTTTTGAGTAGTTTTTATCTTCTATGACACTTCTCTTTATACTATCTTGGACTATTTGTATGAGATGTAGTTTAAAATGTTTTAAATCCTCTGAAGCCGTTCTCACGTTATCAATCAGATTCTCAAGTTCCTTTTTTATCCTTTCCAGAGAGTCATTATCTGTATATTCTCCAAGTGTATCGATTAATGATGGAAAATCAAATCCATATAAATTAACAGTAAATCGTGGTGAAATAGAAGACAAGGGGGTCATCTTAAGCGAGGCCACATCATATTTCCTTATTGCTTCAGATACAATGTCTCTGGTTAAAAAATACTGCGGCCCTTTTTTCTTTAAAGATATTTCATTGACCATCTCTTGCAAGATCTTTTCTAGAAACTGTTTACTACATCGAAATCTCCGGAAAGGATACTCCCACTGGTTTTCATATCGTTGTTTTTCCATGGTCTTGTGCAGGAGTTTTTTATCGGCATATTGATCCGACATTTCTCTTAGCGTATTGTGTGATGTGAATTGTTTTTCCCATTTTTGATACAGTTTCTTTTTTTCCTTGGTTAGGTATCTTTTTGGTTTCCAGTTAGGATGCCATTGTATCTGCTCTGTTTTTGTTCTTGATTTATCTAGAATTTTATTCTGTAAAAGCAGGAAATTTAGATCACCAGCAGATAGACCTTTTTCTATTCTCCCTGTTTTTATAAATGTGATCTTAATTGCATCCTTAATTGAGATTTCGTTTTTCATATTTTATACACCAACTAAAAAATGCATCTATATACTTAAAGCAAGCGTAACTAGATTTTTCAATTGAGAACATGAATTTTGATAAATACGAGGATAAAACGAGGATTAAAAGATTAAGTGATTATGAAGAAGCAGTTGGTCTTTTTAAAGGTACGGAGTTGAAGGATGGACAGCTATTGGTAATATTTGATGCATTTCAATTAGTTTTTTCTGAAAATACTGTAGAAGCGAAATTACTGCAGGAGAGATTGAGCGATGATTTGATCGGGAAAAAGGTGGCCTTATTAAAATTGGGAAATGAAATTTTTGTGAGGTTAGAACACAGAGATAATTGTTTCATAATTGAGGAGTCATATGCTAAAATTTTTGATTTAGAGAGGGGTTGAAATGATAGCGATCGTTCACTTGAGGTCTGATAATTCCGTAGAGGATATCGCATACTTATCATGGGATAATTGCTACTGGGTTTATTTTTTTTACATTTTTGAATCACAAAATAAGACCGGTGGCATACTCAGAATTTCGATGAGAGGGTGGTTATCAGCTGTTCTAAGCGCGTTGAATATATCGGTCAATGAATACTCTTGGCAGGTTTTAATGCATATGCATGTATATGATGTATTTTATAGGAGAGATTAGCGATGATGATTTGGCAGAGAACCAAAATTAATGCGCGTGGTCAAACCACTATCCCGCAACCGGTTCGGGAAAGGATGAATCTGTTAAAGGGGGATGAGATATTGTGGGAGGATGTTAAACCAGTTATAAAATCTGATGGTAGTATTGAACGTAATTTCTACATTGTTAAGTTAGGGATTAAAAGATACGGCAGGGCGGGGTTGGGGTAACAGGGATCTTTATGATCTTGTCATTGCTGCCTCTATTGATTTTTCAAGTTACGAAGGTGGATAAAGATTATTTTTATTCAGGTATGCAATTAGAGGGTTCTATATTAAAAGATCCGGGTTAAATCCTGAAGTGAGTTCCTGATTTGATTTCCTGAAATAATCTCATGAGATTATTTAAAATTATCCTGATCTTCCCTATATATTTATAACTATATAGAAATCATTAATTTTTATTTCTCAATTTTTGACTTATACTATATTATTATATAATATAGTAGGTGTCGGAAGTGCTGGCTAGTTTGATTAACAAGTCGTTTATGGAGAATTAAAAGAGCGGGTAAAAGGTGGGCACTGGCATTGAACAAATAGTTTATAAATCGGAATTCACCGTTACGTTTAGGACGCATAGCCTTCTCATGATTAGATAAACATATTTTCGGGCGGGTAACAAAGTGGTTACCTTACCAATTACTGCCATGATATCGCCGAAAATTTAGACGTTTTTCTAAAACTTACTTCTTCTATGATAATTCGTTCATTGAAGAGCCTCTTTCTCTTTCTTTCTAATGACTCATTTATCGTGTTGCAACCCTTTTTTTCAAATATCTTTATCTATCACCTCTGATTTATACATTATGCTTTTTTCTTTCTATTTTTTTACTTGGAAATTTTGCATATTTTGTTTTTCAGGCTTACTATGGCCACCTCAGGAATCATTGCTTCACAACATCTAAAGAATCCTTGCTTCTCAGTTGCACCCACACTCACCTACTACATTTTTTTATTAAGAAGCATCCACCTTCCAACTTAAATCTTATTCTGACTTACCCGTTGCAAAGCTTTAAGAGAAGGTTCACAACGGGCACCTCAAAAAAATAAATGGAGGTGAGCTAATGGATGCAGCAACTGTGAAACAAAAAGCATACGTTAGAAAGTTATTTGTAAAATGTGGAACCCCCGAGTAGGTTTTCAACCCTTTGAATCTCTGGAACATTAGCAAGAAAGACGCTGATCTGCTGATAAACGGACTCCGGATGGATGAGTTTATGGATAAAAAGATCGAGGCGACAGAAAAGGCCAGAATATCCGCAGAATTGGAAAAGGAAGTAAAAGCCAATCTAAATGACAAAAAAGCAATGTCGTAACAGGGTTTTTCCCTGTAGATAAACTGTACGAATCCGATACTAGAATTTCAATCTAGTGCTGGAATTTCGAATGTATTTGCAAATCGCAACAGATCACTGTATAGTTCTCCTTTATCCCTATATCCTAATTTCTTAATCTCATCATCCAATCCGTCAAAAATATTAAACAACATTTCGAAGGCAAAATGTCAGCTAAAACAGTTCGAGAACATCTGTATCGTCTCGCCGAAAAGCAAATATTAAAAGGAAACGTCTTCAAGGGGGACATATATTTTCTTTCCAAACAGATATAGAGACTTGGGAGTGGACATGGACAGATTTTTGGGAGCTATCGCTGGAAAAGAAGTCTATGATATGGCTCGGCGCATTTGACTCGAAAATAATCAGTTCGTATAGTAAATATACGCAGATAGTTATCTTTTTTATCGTCGATTTTCGTAATTAATTACCCTTTTTTGTTTACAATTCGCCTCTATGTTTTTTAGTTGATTTTTTGTGGTTATCATGGGTAAATCCAAAATATATAGAGGGCTTTGAATAACCAAGTTTCATTTTCCTTATACTGCTTTTTGCGTGATCTCACGCAAAATCCATGTATTATGTTTTTTTTCCATGTTTGGCCCTTGGTTTTTACCATTTTTTTCCTTATTTTTGAATTGTTGACCCAGCTTCCGCTCATCCGTTTCCTTTCCAATGGTACTAGTTGATATAGATCATAAGCAAAACATTTGAACATCTCTTTAACACGAACACGAGGGAGTGTTTTCACGTATGTTCTATCACCATTAAATGTTCGTTTGATAACGCTAAATGGCCGTTCACCTGGAGCTCGTTTCTTTGCTATCCGTTTGTTCCGCAGTTTCTGCCAGATTGTAAGATTCCCTCGCTTCATACTACCATTTCCTTTTGCCTTTGTCTCTTTCCCAGTGTACCCTTTATCACGATATACTACCTCATCACGTTTAGATAAATCTACCTCACTATCATGAACACATGCAGTTGTAACTTCAACATCACGGATGAGATGATGATCAACATCCAGTTTGATATGGGATTTATATCCATAGTGAACCTGACCATGTTTCACACTAAAACTTCCATCCTTATCCATATGCCATTTCTGCTCATCGGTGTACTCAACCGTTTCACCTTTTTTCCTGGCTTTCTTCTCCTTGCTGTACCGTTTCTTCCCGAGATCAGCTTCAATGAACGCTGCATCCTGGATTGTTCCTTTTTCTACCTTGAATCCTTTGTCATCCAACTGTTGTTGTAGCTCAGCCCAAATTAATGTATCCACTCCATCCGTCTCCAGTCGATCACGAACCCGCCAGATAGTACTGAAATCAGGAATCTTTTCTGGGAACCCAAGGAAATTCCGAAAACTCAATC
>CAZXHI010000032.1:0-6991 GCA_964640555.1 uncultured Thermoplasmatales archaeon
AGATCAAGGACTTTTATCTCACCGCTATTGTCAACATCTTCACGTATCCAACCAAAAACACCTGATTCATTGTAGTGGTTGGAAATCAAGGTTAGATCAAGAACAGTACAGCTACCGTCATTGTTTACATCCCAATTAGGCGGCATGGAGAAATCATGGCTACTTGAGATGTCAGTGCTACCACTGGTATCATTGGCCCAAATAAAATAACTGAAGTTTCCACATTGTGAGAAAGCCATACTTGAGTTATAATAATAGCCATCAGATCCAACTGCATTCATAGAGACATTGCTCCATGATTCATCTGGATTTGTGATATTTAAATACACTTTGTTTACTGCTGCATTATCTGTTACATCACATGTGATATTTATCCATCCAAACGTAGAATCTGTATCTAGTGGATCAGATGATATACTGATAAGGTTTGATATCTCGGGTGGCGTTTCATCGCCAATAGCAAAGACATGAGTAGGTGAAATAATACCATTATTGCTTGTATCATCAGCCCATATGAAATAACTATACGATCCAGTCATACTGTAGGTTTTGTTGCAATAATAAGTACTTCCAGTCTTATTTGCAGTTATGGAAATGTTTTCAAAACTGCTATCTGGATAAGTAATATTCAGGAATACATCGCCTACTTCAATATTATCTGTTATTGCAGCTGTTATATTGACATAACCACCAATTTCCTGTGAACTTGGCGTTGAAGAAATATCGGTGATTTGTGGATTATCATCATCAGTCACTACAATGTTATACGGACCGGAACTATCAGAAAGCGATTCACCATCGTATACGGTCACCGTATACGTATGATCACTAACATCACCAGATGGGGCAGTATAAACATACTCCCAACGGGACAAACCTGCATTATATGACATGGCATTACCCGCACCACCATCAATAGAAATTTCAGCACTAGAAACACCAATGTTATCGGAAGCTGTTACCCAAAGTGTTACCGAATCACCAGTGCCAACACCAACATTACCACTATCACCAGAGATACTTGGGGGATCATTATCAGTCACAGATTTACTTTGTTGGCTACCTCTTACATAATTACTAGCGCTATCATTCACTTGAACACGATAAATCAAATTACTTGAACTATCATCCAAGACTACATTGCCAATCCAATGACCACCAGAAAAAGAAAGTGCTAGATTACCACCTAAAGAACCATGAGACCATGAAACGTTAACACCATTCACGTTAATGTTATCCGAAGCTGTTATGTCAAAATTAAACGTATCACCAGTCGTACCAGCAACATCGCTATTATCAGCATCTAAAGATGGATTATCATTGTCTGTGACCGTAACGGATGCTGCAGTCGTTGTATTGTCATTTCCACACGTGTCCTTGGCATAAATGCTATATGTCATATCAGAGGCGCTAGATAGATCAAGGGTAATGGTTTTCTCGAAATAATTTCCACCAACATGGGTCATAGATTCATTATTGCCCAAAGAACCATGAGACCAATCAACTTTTACAGTTAATTTACTGGCTATATCTACATTATCTGTAACACTTACATTAAAGGTATATGTGTCGCCCGTATGGCCTGTGGATGGAGAATTATCACCAAACTCTGGCGCGGTTGCATCAACTTGTACAGTGCCGTTATTCACCTCGAGAGGAACATATTCTGTCTCGTTTGTCACACCAGCGTCGTAAAGACCAATAGATGAGACTCCTGTTACATCTTTTGCAGTAACACTTATACTTACAAATGTGCCATTGCCGGTGACATTCCCTGTACCGGTAATCAATCCATAGATGTCAACAATGCTACCTGCGCTATTATTTATAGTACCAGAAATAAAAAAAGTAGTATAGCCATCAAATATATCTCCTTCTGTAACTGAGTTAACCTGGAGAAGTGAAGCATCAAATGATAATTTGAATTCAAACGACTTAATCGGTTGACCTGGGTTGCAATAAACATCAATATTGAAAGTTTCTTCAGAAGAGACTGTTTGGCTTGAAGGATTAATGCTTACAATTGTGGTTTCAAAATCATCAGCTATAACGGTTGTGGCTGCAAAGAAAATTGTTAAGAGCATAATTGTGACTGCTAAAGAATTTAATTTTGATTTTATTAAGATATTAATCCATGTTTTATTCAACACTTATATCCCACATCTCTCCCAAACTCTTACGTGCTAACCAGCAGTGCAATATTCTTTATTGCTTGTGTTATATAAATCTACCCTGTAAAAATGTTAAATTGATAAAATATGCAATTCGGAAAAACGCCAAAAGAATTATCACAGTCGATATGATTCTGAAAACAATCTATCTAATTCTTCATGCTAGATTTGTGAACCCGTCTATGAATATATGCATAGTAACAGATGCAGATAGTCCAAACAATAATGAAGTACGGAAGATGTAGCGGTCTGGCCATTTTTGTTTGCGCGATGATAAAATGATCCAAGTCAATGAGAGTACCAGCCAGCCCAAAAAACAAGAGAATAAGAAGTGTGTACTTTCGAACCTTATTATTTCCTCCAAAGGCCAAGTAGGATATAGATCTTCTGGTCTTCCAATAAATCTTTGTAAAAATTGATTGATTACTTCTTGCCATGCCATTATCTCCCCGCTTTATTCGGTTTCATTCTGAAATATATATTTTATGAAGGTTAAACATAATAAAAACCTTGTTACTTTAACAATTACATCGAATGTTTTACTGTTTTTTCGTTAACCATTTCCACAAAGGAATATATTTTATTTTATTTTTATCTGTTTGCTCTAATTCCTTTGTAAGTATTACAATTTTTGTATTCTTGTATTTTTCTTTGAATTCTAACAAACCTTCGTTTTCTCTTTTGGATATATCATCGGTGTAGGTTACATTCATTGCAGTTAAATTGCTTTCTTCTCTAACTATAAAATCTACCTCTCTTTTTCCCCTCCAGAAGTAAACTTCTTTACCTCTTCTTTTTAATTCTATTAAAACAAGGTTTTCTGCTAGTTTTCCTAGGTCATCTGAAAATTTAAATGAAACGGCATTTCTAATACCTGTATCTATAGAATAACATTTCATGTCTTTTTTAACTGTTGATTTAATTTTCCATGAAAAAAATGGAACAACAAAGAAAAGAAACACTTCCTCAAAATACGGAACATATTTTTTAACAGTATCATAATGTAAATTTAATGATCTAGCTACACTGTTATAAGAAAAAAGAGCGCCTATGTTCGTCATTAAATAATAACCAATTTTTTTTACTATTTCTAAATCTGCGTCAAAACGTGAAACAATATCTCTTGAAAGTATGTCATTGTAAAGATCAACAAGTATTGTTTTAGATGTTAAACTATCTGTACCAATTGTTTCAGGAAACCCGCCGTTTTTTAAATAGATTTCAAGATGATGTATCACTTTTTCCCTGTTTGAAATATCTGCCGGTTTCTCTATTCTTTGTTGTATTAGATATTCTTCAAAAGAAAAAGGTGTAAGAATTTTTGTAATATGTCTGCCGGTAAGCGTTTTTCCAACATCTCTTGAGATCAAAGAAGCAGAAGAACCTGAAACAAATATCTGCCTGAATTTTTTTCTATCATAATAAACTCTTATTATTCTCTCCCATTCTTTAACATTCTGAATTTCATCTAAAAACACATGGGAAATATCTGGATTAATATGTAAAGAAGTTTTTATGGCCTCTCCAAGGTCCATCAATTCAGGATCATCAAAATTTAAGTATAGTATATTTTTAGGTTTAATATTTTGTTTAATCAATTCGGATATTATTTGGTACATTAAAACAGTCTTTCCACATCTTCTAACTCCAATTATATCTTTAATATGTGGAATTTTAAGTTCCATTAGCGTCTGTGATAATGTTGTCCGCTCTATGCCAATGAATTTTTTTATTTCCTGTGGATTTTCCCACCAGACATTCCATCGTTGGATAGATTCCTTCATACTTATGATAAATATGAAATTGTTTATAAATGTTTCTATGAGCATGTAATATAAATTGCAACTTTACTACACGATCATGTAATTTGAAATACGGCTTTATTCACATTGATTTTATCACAGAAAACATCAGATATTTTAGCCTTGCCTGAATTAAATTAAGAATGACAGATTATATTTGATTAAATGGTATAATGAAACGTTGGATCCCCAAAGACTACATTGTCGCCTAGGCATATGTCTCCAATCATGGATTCTGCAAGAGTTTTTCCTTCTAATAATTCTGGTAGGGCATTCTCGATAAAACTCACTGGATAAGAAAGTCCATTTTGAGAAAGCAGTCCGAGAACCATGGCCTGTACATGTTTACTTGTGAATATTGTTGATCCATACCATAGGCAATCTATGCTTGGATTAAGCGTATCAGTATCAGATTGATCAGACCACCATCCACTGACATAACATCCATCCGCTCCAAAAAATGGCGTATCTAGTTCATCTACCATATCTGCAGAAAACCATCCATTCCCATCTGCATTGAGCCTTGTTCCGGAAGGATTGGAGTGGCCATGGACATAATACATTGCATATGATTCAGATAGCGACATTCCTATTTCTTCGTCTGTTGGGTCTTCACCATAATATACGTTTCCGTAGGTTTCTAACTGGTGGTACAAATCCTTTGAATAGGTGCTAATGTCAGAGCTTTCAAAAACCATCATCTCTTTCGAACAAGAAATGTTCCTTTGGGTGGAGAATTTTTCAAAAGCGAAGATTATGTGTGATTTCTTTGTCTGGTAATCCAAGTTATGAGTTGGGTAGAGCAACGAGGTGCAAATGTCCATTGTATATGGCTTACAAACGACACCTTGTTCTGATAATTCGTATTTATCTTCTCCGCCGGTTGTAGACCATGGTATTGTACTTGGTTTCTCCATGTACTCATAATCGCCACCCAGTGCCGTATCGGTGTCCTCACCGACCATTATACAGGCTTTGATTTTATAAATTTCATAATAAGCTTCGATAATTTGATCTATCTTCCTAAAATCGTTATTCTCCTTTTTCAGGGATATGGTTCTTGCATTCCAACCGAGATCATCTTTTATTGCCGATACATAAGAGGAGATGGCAGTTGCTATTTCTGCATCAGAAGCGTATTGCGGTGAAACAAAAATGAGCATGTCTACAGGTTCCTGAATTTTTTGAAGTATGGGTGATGGGTGTGTAATTGATAGTGCAAATTGAGGAGTGGCAAGTAGCATAGGAACTATCACAAATAGAACTGCGATTCCAAGTGTGGTTCTTAACAAGATTTTTTTCATCTCCCTCCTCCATATCATTGTTATCAGATGTTATACTCCATTATTTTTCATATTTAAGCTTATCTTACGATATACTTTTCATTTCGTTATATATAAATATTTTGTGTAAGTTTGTCGAATTGGAAAAATAACAATTTTTACAGATACAATTCTTATCGATTCATAAAAAATATAGTGGAGATGGAATAGTGGATGTTTGTACTCTCAAGTTTCTATTCCATATGGTGGCAGATTTTTAGAGATTTCTTTTTTACTTTCCTTTGAACACCGGTTTTCTCTTCTCCAGGAATGCAGCCATACATTCTTTTTGATCATGTGTTGAAAAACTTGATGAAAAATATGAAACTTCAAGAGCACATGCGGAATGCATATCAATATCAACGCCTTTGTTGACCAGCGATTTAATGAAATCTGTTTGAACCGAGGATTTACCTGCTATATTCTTTGCCAGTTTCTCTGTTTCCTCCATGAGTTTTTCATCTTCAACAACCATGTTGATAAGCCCAATACGATACGCTTCTTCAGCACCTAGATTACGACCCGTTAAAAGAAGTTCTTTTGCCCTCATCCTTCCAACAAGCCTTGGTACCCGCTATTTCCCAAATCCACTACCTAAAAATACCTTCATTGATGACACAGAAATCACCTTCAGCAATTCATCTTCATAGGGAGAAAATCTCTTCCCATGTCCATGACCTAAAAATTTCCCAAATCTGTAACCTAAAAACAGGCATAGCGTTTCCTCATCCTCCAAGAACGATTTCCCATATCTGTGACGTGAACCATTTCCAATATTTGTTGCTTATACTATTTCACAGATCCGTCGCCTGAGTAACCGCCCAAATTCGTGACTTTTTCTGTTTAAAATCTGTGGCTTGGTGTTTGTTCAATATCTCAACCCATCCACGACATTCGTTTAATATTTGTTAAGACATGTTATTGTTCAAATTCGGGATTTAATTTATCATAATCAAAACATTTAAATATTTTAACGTAATTATGTTTATTTACAGGTTGTGTGAACATGGTATCTGTAACATTATCTATATCTAAGGAAACAAGGGCATTGATGAAGAAGTTCTCTGAAATAAATTGGTCTGCATTTATAAGGAAATCCATTGAGAAAAAAGTTAAGAAGTTATCATGGAAAGAAGAAATGTTAAAGAGACTCAACCAGGAAGAATCATTCTCTGAATGGGCTGTAAAAGCACAAAAGGAATCGAGGAAAAATCGACTTGAGGAACTGAAGAAAAAAGGATTGATATGAAGCTTGTCGTTGACTCCAATGTTTTATTCACCTTCTTTTGGGAAGGTTCTGTTTTCAAAAATTTTGTAAATACGCCCGTCCAACTGTTCTCACCAGAATATGCATTAGAAGAAATCAATAAATATTCCTTAGAGCTAATGAAAAAGACATCATTATCAAAAGAGCGATTTAAGAAATTAAAGCAAGAGCTAGCATTGAAGGTTGAATTCATATCTTTAGAAGAGTATTCCCCATTGTTTCATAAGGCCCTAACGATTGTAAGCAAGTCTCCCAAAAACGAATATGAAGAATTTGTAAAAGACATAGATTTTTTTGCTCTTGCACTTATGTTAAGTTGTCCCATTTGGTCTAATGATAAATTGCTTAAAAAACAATCCAAAGTCATCATATTCAATACAAAAGAAATAATTGAACTGATTGATATCAAATAGTTAGCAGATGCTGGAG
>CAZXHI010000033.1:0-3114 GCA_964640555.1 uncultured Thermoplasmatales archaeon
ATCCTCGTGGTCATTTTTGGAGCCCTGGAAAATTTTATAGAACTGCTGGTGACGCGGATTTGGAAACTGTGACTAAATATGTACAGAATCAGCGACTTGTGCAAAAAACGTTAGACGTCCATTCTATTGGTAGCTAATTGGGGATTAATAGAAGCCCCGGCATTCATGCCGGGGAGTATTTCACTAATAATATGGTATTATATACACTTTAGGACATTAACCAACTATAAAAATGATGGGATTAGAATTAAATTTAGATAAATTGAATACTTTATAGTTTAAATATCTTGTTTTCTCATCATTCAGGTGAAGGTTCAAATGAAAGATGAGCCGGAAATCGTTAAGGAACTACAAGAACGGGAAAAAAATTATTCACCTAGAAACCATTGTAGTAATCACATTTATAATCAGCAATCATCAAAAAAATTATTTGCAGATGCTAAAAAGAAACAGATGTTCATTTCTCATATTACATGGGTTGCAATTAAAGCCGTTTTTTTAGGAATAAATTTAACATTATTGTTAGAATTATACTTCATTATTTTCATTGAAAATATAACAACGTTTGATATTATTATTAATATTTCACTGACAATAATAATTTTTTTTATTGCTGCAGCATACCTTTTACATCATTTAGAAAAAACGGATAATGACATCAGAGATGCTAATGGAATTATTGAGACGTTGGTAAATAACCTTGAAATGAGAATAGAAGATAGAACTGCAGAAGTGGAAAAACTCTTAATGCAAAAAAATGAATTCATTGATAATCTTGGCCATGACCTTAAAAATCCACTTGGACCACTCATAAATTTACTTCCAATCTTAGAGAAAACGGAAACAGACCCGAAATCAAAAGAAATGTTTAAGGTATTGAACAGAAATGTCAGATATATGAAAAACCTAGTGGTTAACACAATTGAACTTGGAAAGCTTAACTCTCCAAAGGCAAATCTGGATATGGAGGTTGCAAATCTATTGGATGAAGTAAATGATGTTATCGAAAATAATGAATTATTGTTTGAGGAAAACAGCATAGAGATTGATAACAAGATATCTGATAAAACCATCATAAAAGCAGATAAACTAAAATTGACAGAATTGTTTGATAATCTTTTCAGTAATTCTGTTAAATACAGTCCCGATGGTGGCACTATCACAATTGATGCTAAACAGGATACGGATTTTGTCACTGTTTCCATTAAGGATACAGGTATGGGTATGACTGATGAACAACTTAGTCATATTTTTGATGAATTTTACAAAGTTGATGAAGCCCGTCATGATTTTTATAGCAGTGGCATTGGTCTTTCTATTTGCGAGCGTATTGTTGAAAAACACGGTGGAAAGATATGGGCTGAAAGCAAAGGTGAAGGAAAAGGTATGACGATGTTTTTTACTCTTCCCATATCTTCCAAAAAACAAGAAGGTAAGGAACAGCAGCAAAACTAATCAATGGATTATATGACATGTAAAATGAGGTGAATTAGGGAAATGAAGAGAATTATGATGGTAGATGATGAGGGAGACCAGATATTCAGTATCAAAATAGCATTGGAAGATCCATGCGGTGATGAATATGAAGTAATACCTGCCCATAGTGGTGCAGAGTGTTTTGAATTACTGAAAAACAATGAGAAACCTGACCTGATATTGTTGGATATTATGATGCCTAAGATGAATGGATGGGATGTATTTACAAAATTAAAAGAAAACCCAGAATGGAGGGATATTCCTGTAATATTTCTAACGGGAAAAACAGATTCATATACCAAGGGATTTGGAAAGATGGCAGCTACTGAGTACATTGAAAAACCTTGCGATATAAAGAAATTAAAGAAGAGAATTGGTACAATTTTGAAAAAACAATAGTTGTAAACAGCACCTTTACTGTTCGACATAATGGATATTGACAAAATAAATGAAAAAGCATCACTAGTGCCTTGTGTAATAATAGTGAAACTTATAATGACCTATTTACTTCACAATATGGAGATGAAAATATGAGTTGCCCAATGTATAAGGATTTTACAAGAGGATGTGCTGAAAAGTGTGACATCCTCCCAGGCATAAATGCCTGGGCTTCGAATTCCAGATATCCCTGCATGGAAAATCGCCTTAAAAGGCGGGGATTTAAACCCCTTACAAAACATGAAAGTTAATTTTTAGTTTTAATTGAGAAAAAACTTGTGTAATCTTCTAATAGCATGGAGCTTATCTTTGTCACCTACTTTTGCCCGCTCTATACCCAATCTAATTATCTCCGTGGATTCATCCATAGCCTTTCTATCTACGGGAAAAGGTACGCCATCTTTACCACCAACTGCAAAGCTATACTTAACAGGATCAGACCACGAAGGTTTATCACCATAGATAAGATCGGATATCAATGCAAGGGCTCTAACAGTATTTGATCCGACTCCCTTTATTGCAATGAATTCTTCATAATTTTTTGGTTGAAAATCATATATCTCCCTCACTTTATTCCAATTTACGCTTCTGGGCATATTCAGACATTCAACAGATTCATGTTTCTGTTCGGGTAAACCCCAATTATACAATGTTCTCTGGCTATGATGTCTTGTTAACTCAGCCCAATCTCTTCTAATATGTCTAGGGTTGTCATTTAAAAGATCAATACATGTTTTTTGATTATATTCGCTTTCTTTAGCAGTCATATCTAATACAAATTCCCGACATTTTTCCCCCATTATTGCATTATTTGGTTCACGGACAAAACTATCTACATGTTCAGAAAGCCAATGATACCGTCGAGCATAATTAGTCTCAAAATTTATTCCCTGCTGAATAACACCCCATAAACCACTTTCAGAGAATAAAAAAACATGATGATACAAATCATGCCCATCTTGTATAGCCGTATTATCAATCTTTGCAGCCATTCGACTAGAGTATTTTAATTTCTCTATCTTAGCTGTTGAAAAATTATAAAATTCTCCGTTTTCTTCGATCTGCTGAAGTGTTTTTCTTGATGCTTTACCTTTACCACCAGCTATCGTAAAACCATATTCTTGAGGGCAGATGGCTTCTTTTAGGGCTCCGCAGGTGACAGTAGTAGTACCGCTAGAATGCCAATCAAATCCCAAAACA
>CAZXHI010000034.1:0-30152 GCA_964640555.1 uncultured Thermoplasmatales archaeon
AAGACAAAGCGACATAGTAAATTATCCCCATCGAACTCTTCATCTACCGCCTCATCATTTTTCTTACGTTTTTTTATAGAGAAAAAGAATATCCCTCCAGTACTTTCTGACACAGTCATGACGAATAAAACCCCTCGAAACTTGTTGACTTCACAGCCACAGTATCTGCGATTCTGTTATAAATCTTTGGAGATATTCAGGTAAGGAATATGCAAAGATATTATGATGTAGCCGTAATTGGTGGAGGACCCATTGGAGGGTATGTAGCAGGAGAAATAGCAACAAGGGGGTTTGAGGTAGCGATATTCGAGCAGAATAAGCAGATAGGTGAACCTCTCAAATGTGCCGGGTTAGTCACTTCAAGAGTTTTTGACTTTCTTGACATCTCAAAAAATCTTGTCGTGCAAAACGAGATCAAAGGAGCACACATCCATTCCCCCTCAGGGTATAGATTAACCATTGGTGGAGATAAAGTGCATGCTCTTGTCATAGATCGTCCGGTATTTGATCGGGAAATTATAAAAAGTTCAATTGGGAAAGGTGCCGAAATTTTTTTAGAAAATAAGGTAGTATCAGCCCAAATACATGAAGGGCAAATTGAACTAAAAACATCACAAAATAACGATGTAAAATGTAAGCTTTTAATTGGTGCAGATGGACCATATTCAAAAACCAGGGACCGGTTTGCCATGTCTCAACCAACAGAAATTCTGAGGGGGATAGGGGCAGAAATAGCAGATACTGAAATGGATCCAGATTTTGTGGAAATCTTCGTTGGAGAAAACATAGCACCAGGTTTTTTTGCCTGGATCATACCAACTAATGAACATGGGACAGAAGCAAGAACCGGATTGTGTATAGGTCCAGAGTCCACGAAGCCACCTTCTCATTACTTTTCAAATCTTTTTAAAAATAAGTATTCTTCCCCTTATCTAGAAAATGTAAAGATAACCCGGAAAATAGGGGGCAGTATTCCACTTGGCGTCCTGAAAAAGACACACACTTCGAATGTGATGCTTGTTGGTGATGCTGCTGCTCAGGTAAAACCAACCTCTGGAGGTGGCATATATCCAGGATTGCTTTGTGGCAGTTACTGTTCATCTGTGGCCATAGAAGCATTACAAAAAAATAATTTCACTCCGCAATTTCTAAAAAAATATCATAAGTTGTGGTCAACGGATATTGGAAGGGAGCTGTATCTTGGAATGAAATTCAGGAAGCTTTTTAAGAGTTTAACCGACCGACAAATGGATAAATATATAGAAAAATTTCAAAAACAAAAAATTACTGAAATCATATCAAAGTATGGAGATATAGATTACCCTTCAAAACTGGTAAAACCTCTGCTGAAACAAACTCCATCTCTCATAAGATTACTGCCAAGTATAATCAAGAAATAAACGGTATGTGTGTTACTATCTTTTGGATGATGGGGGCGGTGGCACATAGTACTCTTGGCCGTTGTAGCCGTCAAACTCCCTACCATTTTCATCAGTGATCATACCCCTCTTTCTCTTCCTTTTCCTCCTAATAAGATAGATGATCACGACCAAGATAATTGTTATTATCAAACTTATTATGCATGGTATAAAAAGCCCCACAATAAAAAGAGCAGATGGGGTAATCTTGCACGAAACAGTGTCTATGAGGCCAAATTCTGAGGTGCTGAATGTAATTTCAATACATTCTCTTCCATCATCGGTCTTTTTTACCACTGCTTTTTCTAGGGTGTCATTCACCACCACAGTTGTACCATGTGGAAAAATCATTTTATATGTAACATTTTGACTTTGAATCCCAGTAAAGTTAAAACTTTGATAGGATATCTCAAATTTTGGAGGTAAAAAGGAGATGTCAAACGAAACAGGGTAGGAGCTGTGTGCATATGAGACAATTTCAACAGGCATAAACGCATCCATATTTGCGATATCCTCATCCCAATCTAAAGATTCGTCAAAAGCATCTCTGTCAACATATCCATCAATTTCTGGCAACTTCAATATATTCAATAACCTACTTTCAAAAAGTTGTTTTTGGCCATTTAAAAAAATAGCCGTAACGTCTTCACCAAACACTTTTTCTTCCACACACAGTCTAAAGGCATCCGAGTTAAAATAATCTAGAGATATTTTTTCTGGCATACTAAATTCATCCGGTATGACTGTCACACCGTACTTTCGAGTTTCCTGCAAGAACAAGCCAAGATTCATCTCAGTTCCGCCGGTAAAAAAACTAAGCAAGTTCAGGTCTGTGCTGCTTACTTCAATGTTCACAATAGTATCTATTTTCTCATTGGAATAACTAGTAGCAATATCTGATTCAAACCTACCCGATATAGGGGAACTCTGATTCCAGTTATATATGTTTTTCCCATCTAGATATAGGTTGTCTGGTAGATACAGTGTACCATTAAACTGGTAGCCAATGTTGCCAAGATTGCCACCAAAATTAACATCATTGGCAGAGATGTTTGCCTGTGCACCAGCATTCACAAGTCCAAACAATGCCCTGCTAGAAATATTACATATCTGCAAGTTTACATCACTATCGGTACTTATTGCTCTTATGGGTGGATTACTATCCATATTTGTCGTTTCGTATGGTGTCAAGCAATCCGTAGTAGTGTTATTAACCCATCCAAATACTGTATCAAGCGTTTGATTGAATGAGGAGTTTTCAATTTTTGATATTGCTTTTTCTTCAATGGTTCTTATTGTTTTATTATAAAGATCTTCCCAGGAACTAAAACCGTTGTCTATAAATAATCTAAAACCGTCCGAAGGTACAACTTCCAGATCAGTAATGAAATCTGGTACGATGTTATAATCTCCAATATCTATGCTCTTGGCCAAAATATTTGCTGTTAAGATTGTTTGTTTTCCGTCTCTACTATCCAAAACAAATTCTAGATGGATGTCTTCTGTTTCTAATCTGGGTGTTGTCGGATCTTCCAGTTTTATCGATATCTCTGCTAATTTACTGGGGTATTCTCCATCTCCATTTTTTACTTTCCACTGTATTCTGTTGTTTTCTACAGATCCCGTCGTTCGTTTGTATCCTATGGTTTCAGATAGTATGATTGTATATGTATTGTTCCATCCTTGTTCTGTTTGAAGATTAAAAGTGTAATTTACTATTGCACCCATATCCAGCACTCCGTTTATGAAATTTTCAGAATTGACTGATTCATTTAAATTAAAAAATGAAGAGGTTAGTTCCACATTAAAATCTTCATTAAATTTATCTCCATCAAAGGTAGGCATTGTGAAGTTCAAAATATTGGCATTTGCAAAAATTTCTTCTAATTGCTCTTCTAACATCAGATAAAGTTTAAGTCTGAAAGCACCTAGCTCTTGCTCAGATGCACTTTTAATTCCTGTTGCGTCATATGTTTTATCCGTAGTCAATTGGTAGACATCCATAGCAATGTCGACATTTAGATCTGTTCCAGTTACAAATTCAATATCGATGCTTGCATTCACCTTGTTTTCTATTTCATCTTCTGCAGTTGCTACGTTAACTAAGAGAAATAAAGATAAGAGCAGTACAACTAACATTATATCTAGTGTCTTACATAAACGCATTGCATCCACATCCGGCCTGACAAACTAAACATATGACATTATAAAAACTTTCTTACGAAATGACTAAAAACACATTTACAATTTCAGATGTGTTATACTATGTATGTTATTGGTGGAACGGCATCTAAAACAACTGCAGAAGATTTATCCAAAAAGCAGCAAATTCCTCTAGCTAGATCTCTTTCTAAGCGTTTCCCTGATGGTGAGTTGTACATACGCATTTTAGATGATCTCTCTGGGGAAGATGTAATAATCATACAAACTACACATCCTGATCCAAATCTTGTGGAACTATTTCTATTGCAGGATGCGGTAAAGGAAGCAGGTGCCAAAAAGATTACAGTTATTATCCCCTATTTGGGATACAGTAGGCAGGATAAAAAATTTGAGGAAGGAGAGCCTGTAAGTGCAAAAGCAATTGCATCTCTTATCAGTTTAAACGCTGATGAAGTGATTACGATTGACCCACATAAGGAACACATACTTGATTTTTTTTCTATCCCTGCATTTAGCTGTTCTGCTGTTCCAGAATTGGCAAAATTCCTTAAGAAAAAGGATATTGATCTGGTACTCGCTCCAGATAAGGGGGCATTAGATAGGGCTAAGCAAGCATCGACTGTCATAGGGTGTGATTTTGACTACATGGAGAAGACTCGTATTGATGGTACAACAGTAAAGATAAAACCAAAGAATCTTAACGCTCAAAATAAAAACGTTGCAATAGTCGACGATATCATTTCTACCGGGGGAACAATGGCTAAATCTATAGCGGAACTTAAAAAGCAGGGGGCAAAAAAAATCTTTGTGGCATGTACTCATGGCTTGTTTGCCGGGGAAGCTGTAAAAAAACTTATTTCGGCCGGATGCGATGAAATTATATCCACGGATACCATAATAAGCGAGTTTAGCAAAGTCAAAATTTCGCCATGTATTTTGCAGCTATTATTATCTAAACGTGTTTAGATTGAGGGTAGATAAGTTATTTATAATACTATAGATTTACGAGAGTGATTTATACCTGGGTGAAACAATGCGAAAAAGAGTACAGAGAAAGAGTAGACCTGTGATAGATGAACCGAAACACATTGTACAAAAAACAAAGATAGAAAAAAAGCCGCTGGGCATTAAAAAAAATTGGATGGTTGCAGTATCTCTGGTTGGTATATTCCTTCTGGTATTGCTTCTTAACTCATATTTTAATGCCGCCAGTGGAATTTCAGTTAACGATGATGGGGAAGGCCTTGATAAGTTCTATTTATCTGGTCCTGACCCCTACTATAACATGAGGCTTGTAGACGAAACGCTTCATGGGGAAAATGCAGGGCACTATCCATTTTATTCTGAAGAGGATCCTATCCTTAACTACCCGCTTGGAAGAACCGGCTCTAGAGCTCCGTTGTTAAATATGATGGCTATAGGTTTCAGCAGGGTTCTAGTGCCATTTATGGATGAGATTGATGCAGTCGGTTATTCTATGCAGTTTATACCGGCTCTTTTTGGCGCTCTACTTATATTTCCCGTTTATTTCATTGGTAAAACACTTTTCAATAAAAAAGCAGGACTTATAGGGGCGTTGTTTATAGCACTCATTCCTATTCATCTCGGCTCAGGACACGGTTCTGCATATACTCTGTTTGACCACGACTCTTTCAACCTTTTGCTGTATTTCTTGACATTTATGTTCCTCGTTAAAAGCATCAAAGAGAAAGATACAACTAGATCTGTATTATATGCTCTTCTTGGGGGCATTCCTCTCGCTGCTTTATCTATGGTGTGGGTAGAAGCTCGATATCTCTATGTCATAATCGCAGTTTATGCAATTGTACAAATGATTGTAGACATTTTCACTAGCAAAATAGAAATAAAAGTATTTAGAACCACTTCGGTTTGTATGCTTTTCGGGTATGTCCTTTCCCTGCCTGTTCTTATGGCAAAATTGGGTGGTTTTAAACCAGATCTTACTTTATTTTTGTGTTTGGGAGTAGTAGTTTTTGGTATGGTGTATTATGTATTTGGTAGGATTAAACTTCCATGGACTCTTTCAATACCTGCTGTATTCTGCGTTGGCGGCATTGGACTCATTTTCCTATATTTTATTAAAGATATTTCGTCAAGCATCCCAGTTTTTTCCTCGCTTTCCAAGATCTCTGAAATATTGTATGGTACAGGAATTTACGGTAGCAAAGTATCGATGACCATTGCTGAGGCAGGTTCCTATGAGATTAGCCGTACTGTGATGTCGTTTGGTCCCGCTCTTTATTGGCTTGGTTGGATGGGATTTGTATTCCTTGCTTATCATTATTATAAAGGTAGCCAACGTAGAGATTATCTTTTCATACTTGTGTTGTTTCTTTTACAGGTGTGGCTTACCGGTGTTGCCGGCCGTTTTCTAAATGATCTGGTTCCAGTGATTGCCATACTTGGTGGTTGGATAGTTGTGGTTGTTGTAGATAGAATCGATTACAAGCAAATGTTAAGGAGTATTCAAAGTGCAGGTGGGGGAATTCACGGTCTTAGAAAAGGAGTAAAATTCCTTCACATTTTTGGGATTTTTTTTATTGCATTTTTGGTCATATTTCCAAATGCATATCTTGCTTTTGATGCAGCAACTCCAATTACAGAAAAAGAAGCGGTGTTCGGTGATCTCCCTAGTGGGGCATTTGGGTTAGGACACGGCAAGGAGGGCTACTGGATAGATGCATATGGTTGGTTAAAAGAGCAAGATACTGATATTGCGAATTCTGTGGAAAGACCTGCTTTCATTTCATGGTGGGATTACGGTTTCTACGAATCTGCTATTGGGGATCACCCTACCGTGGCTGACAACTTCCAGGATGGAATTCCTCCCGCGGCTAATTTCCATACTTCAACTAGTGAAGAAGCAGCAGTTGCAGTTTGGATAGTAAGACTGATGGAGGGAAATGTTAAAGATAACGGTGGTGTACTTTCAGGTGATGTGGTAATTGCGTTAGAAAAATATTTGAGTGAGAATGATACAGCTGATATAACAGGGTGGGTAGAAGATCCTGAGAGTTCTCCTTCTTATCATGCACCTATAGGCAAAGAGTATAATGAGAATCTTAGTGAACAATATCCTGTTGGACAGCAATGGTCAATGAATGCAGTTTATCATGACGTAACGGGGGTTCTTATAAACGAATTAGATGATGAAGGACTTACTTGGCTTTACCGCGATATCCAGGATGTTACTGGTTATAGCATTCGTTATTATGGCGTTGAAGGCTACGATAAGCAAATTTTCAACATATTTGGATTTTTGGCTGATAAAAGCCTACTTCTGGTAGCAGGTGGTGGCGTTTACAATCCAGAAGATGATTATGTATTGGTTAAATTTGTTACGCAAAGTGAAAAAGAGCTGACTTTCGAAGAACTTGAAGATTTGACTGATGCACAGTTAAGACAAGATCCCCCAGTTAACACGAAACAATATTACAAAGATGCTTACTTTGAAACAATGTTTTACAGAACATATGTAGGTGTCTCTGATGGGGAATCAGGTAGCATGAGCGAACCAAACTATCAGTTGCCATGTATTGATATGAGGCATTTTTACGCTGAATACGTTTCTCCCTATCCAGAATATATATATTATCAAGGTCAAAGCGCTGTTGTAATAGCCAAATATTATGCAGGGGCTTATGTTAATGGGTCAGTTGATTTTATGGGTACTCCCATACAAACTCAGATAGTAGTTCAGAAAAATGTTACCCATTATGGAACAGAAGTTCCTATCGATCACGATAAAAATAATACTTATAGTGGAAATTTCAGTGTTATAGCTCCTGCAGGTAATATAACACTTCAGGTTCGGAGATACCCTGAACTTGGCGCAGGAGCATTCACCCTGAAAAATGTGACTTTTGGCAGTACTACTGATCCCGGACTAGCACCTATTACAGATGATGAGGCAATGCGTAGGGGTGGAGACTATAACCGTCTTGTCAATATATCTATCGATCCTGCAAATATTGAAGGATATGTCTATTTCAACAAGGATACTAATGATGTTTACAATGAATCTGTTGATGAACCCTTATCGGGTGCCACTGTAGTGTTAGTTGGGATAGATGAGATGGATCCAAGTACTGGCCAACCTGTTCGGTATGATTATAGCATGTATGGGGAATTAACTACCGATGAAAAAGGGTATTACAATGCTTCTAGTCTAATGCCAGGTTATTACAGAATTACAACCGGCGACCCTGATGGTTTTCTAATAGATGATGCTCTTATACTGCTTTATTCTGGTAACACAAGTCACAACATATCAAAACCAAAGCCAGGTGCAATTGAAGGTAACATTTATTTCGATGAAAATGGAAACAGCCAGTATGATGTTGGAGAGGAGATGAGTAATGTAGACGTTAAACTTCAGTATACAAAACTAACTACTGGATTAGAAGTTGTAGAATTACTTACAACTGATGAAACTGGAAGGTATTCGTTTTCCTCATTGGTTCCAGGACAATACACTATTAATGCTACTAAACTCCTAGACTATGAAGTAGAAATAGAAGCTACAATTCCAGAAAATGAGACCGCGGTTCTCAATGTTTCAATTGGATATGCTAAAGTATCTTTAAGTGGAAGTACAAAAGACAAAGATACAGGAACAACTGTCAGTAATATTTCCATTAATTTCTTACCTGTATATTCAGTTGTGAATAATACTGCTCAATCAGCTACAGCTAAATCCGATGAAACTGGATTATATTCTGCTGCTCTAATGCCAGGATCATACAATGTTACAGTAAATCAGGTAGTAAATGAAAGCGGTACAAATGTAACTTATACGTACAGCAGTCAATTGGAGATACAAATTGGAGAAGGAACAAAAACCTTTGATATACTGATGGCAAAAGAATAAAATCGGTAATTACCTGGTTAGGAAAAACATTCTTTCCTAACCACATTTTATTTAATCTTATTTCAATTACTTTTTATTATGCTTAGCATAAGTGAGGGAAAAAAAGCAGTTCAATTTGCAAGGGATGTTGTTGAGAACCATGTAAAAACTGGTACAACTCTATCATCTGTTGTTGGGGAAATGTTTGAAAAAAAGCAAGGTGTATTTGTGACAATACACACATATCCAAATCATGATTTGCGAGGGTGTATTGGCATCCCTCTTCCAGTGATGACATTAAAGGATGCGATAGCCGAATCTGCATTATCAGCAACAAAAGATCCTCGTTTTTCTCCACTAGAGGAAAATGAGCTTAACGCAGTAATTATTGAGGTTACTATTTTGACAAAACCAGAGATAATCAAAGTACATCAACCGCAAGATTATATTTCAAGCATTGAAATAGGGAGAGACGGCCTCATCGTTGAACAAGGATTTTATAAAGGATTACTTTTACCCCAGGTTCCTGTTGAACAGGGTTGGGGTAAAGAGGAGTTTCTTTCAAACACTTGTATGAAAGCGGGGCTTTTAGCTGATGCATGGTTTGAAAAAAATACAAAGATATCAAAGTTTAGTGGACAGATTTTTACAGAGATGGAACCGAGAGGAGAAATAAAGGAGAAAAATCTAGATGGATCTGACAATTGAAGGAAAAGCATACATAAATGGATCATTTGAAAAATGTTGCATTGGTGTTGATCAAGGCAGAATATCGTCCATTAAAAAAATCTCAAAGGGTGATGAACATTTAGATTTCGGTAATAAGTTGATTCTTCCTGCAGGTATAGATATTCATGTTCACTTTCGAGATCCTGGCATGACTCACAAGGAAGATTTTTCTACGGGATCGTTGGCTGCTGTATTTGGCGGAATGTCCTGTGTATTCGATATGCCCAATACGATTCCACAAACTACGGATTTTCAAATTTTATCCGATAAAATTGCCTCAATGGGGAAAAAATCTTATGTTGATTTTGGTGTTTATTCTTGCATTACGAATAGCAACATCAAAAATATTAGGGGAATTGGGAAAAAATGTAGTGGTTTTAAGATTTACTTGGGAAGCAGCACAAATTCTTTGCAGCTTGACACATCCAATTTAAGAGAAGTATTCACAGAGATCAATTCGACAAATAAACCAGTTTTAATTCATGCTGAGGATAAACAATGCCTTGATAAATATAAGACAAAAGAGAGAAATCTTGTTGATCATCTACATTCTCGCCCATCTAAATGTGAAGAAAAAGCAATAAGGGATATACTTGAGTCATCCAGAAACATTAACTCAAAGATACATATCTGTCATCTATCATCATGTGAAGGATTGGAATTATTAAAAAATAGGGCAGAAAACGTAAGTTGTGGAGTCACACCTCATCATCTACTATTAAGTGTAGAAAAAAATCTAAAACCTCAATCAAGATATAAAGTAAATCCGCCTCTTAGAACAAGTTTTGATAGAGAGATCTTATTTGAAGGGATGCGAAACGGTTTTATTGACATGCTGGAGTCAGATCATGCACCTCATACTTTAGAGGAAAGTGATGTTGATTTTGGCAATGCTCCTTCCGGTCTTCCAGGTGTTGAAACAATGTTTCCTTTGTTTCTATACATGGCCAAAAAAAGAATGTTATCTTTCCAAAGATTGATTTCAATTATCTGCGAGAGGCCAGCTGAACTTGTCGGTATGCCTAAGGGCAAGATAGAAGTTGGAAGAGATGCAGACATCATCGTAGTGGATATCAAAAAGGACTGCAAGATCAAGTCGGAGTATCTCCATTCTAAATGTGAATGGTCCCCATTTGAGAGTTGGCCAGCAATTTTTCCAACACATGTTTTTGTCAGGGGAGAAAAGCTTATAGAAGAACATGAGATGCTGGGAAACCAAGGTTTCGGTAGATTTGTTGGTAAATAGGTGAATAAACATGTTCGGTATGTTTCCAGAGTGGTTCCAGATATTTTTCGGATCTATGATTCCTTGGATAGAATCAAGGTATATTATCCCATATGCCCTATGGGTGTTCAACTGGGAGTTGTGGCAAGTTTTTCCCTTAGCGGTACTAGGCAACATGTTGCCAATTCCGTTTGTTCTCTTGTTTTTTAAATTCGTTGAGAAGTTTTTGAGGCGATTTCGGTTTTGGACGAAAATTATGGATTGGCTTTTTAAAAGGACCAGAGAACGAGTAGATGGCAAGATAATCAAATACGAATATCTTGGATTAATCATGTTTGTTGCTGTTCCATTACCATTTACGGGTGCCTGGACGGGTTCATTGATCGCGTATCTTTTCGATTTGAAATTCTCCAAATCATTACTTACGATACTTTTGGGGGTTATAATATCTGCAACAATAACTGTTATTCTTTATTCAACAGGATTAATTTTTTGGTCTTCCCTTAATGGTTAATTTTTAGGTGTGTTTATGGATGAAGAAATAAGGCTGTTAGCTAACAGAACCGTCGATAAAATTTATAGAAAAGTTAGAAGGGCACATTCAACTGAGTTCCATAGATTTGGTACCAACATTGGTATAGGTGCTGACGGTACCCCCACAAAGTATGTTGATAAACTTGCTGAGGATGTAGCAATTAAATTCATCAAAAAAGCTGATATGAATGTAAATATTCTCAGTGAGGAAGCTGGTTTTTTGGATTTTGGTGGGGAGTATACATTTGTTTTAGATCCTGTTGACGGTACTCGTAATGCATACAGGGGCATTCCATTTTATTCTGTTTCTCTGGGTGTTGGTAAATCTAGGCTTAACGATGTTGAATACGGGATGGTAAAGAATATTCCAACTGGGGAGGTTTTTTTCGCAGAGAGAGATTGTGGTGCCTTTCTTAATAAAAAACGGATCGGTGTTCCAGATGTTCCTGCAAAAGAAATCCTCTCTTCTATAACTCTTGGTAAAAACTTTGATGCATTAACACTTTCTTTAGCTAAGAAGGGTGTTGTTCGTTCTCTTGGCTCTGCATCCCTTGAGATGTGTATGGTTGCTATAGGGGCATTGGATTTTTATGTTATTGGTAAAGAATATCTTCGTGTGACAGATATTGCTGCTTCTACTCTTATAATGCGGGAGGCAGGTGGAGTTGTAACAGATATTCATGGTGAAGAACTTGATATGTCTCTTAGTTTGGATGATAGAACTAGCGTTATAGCCGCTTGTAGTGATGAATTAGTTCACAAGATCATTTCTTAATGTAACTATTCAGCACGGTTGAATTTTTTAAATTGGGAATTATTTTCTCCTAGTAGTGAGGTAAAGGAACCCAGGCAGGGTTGCCATTGTAGACTAATTCTAAAAGCAATGTCCCTTTAGTAAATTGTTATACTTTGAATTATTAGCGGAGTTTGCACAGTAAAAGTTATATTTGAATATTTAATATATTAATATAGTATTGTAAGATCATCGGAGGACGAAAGAAATGAAAAAAAGTATAATTGTATTGGGGGCTATTGCTATCGTATCACTTATGATATCTACAGCTACAGCTGTACCACAAGTACATAGTGAACCTGTGATGAACATTGTAAATGATGTAGAACAAAAGAAAACATTCTTCTATGAGAAAATAGAGGGCTTTTCAGAAAAAATAGCATTGGATGTGGGACATAAAGGGATAATCGACACCATAATTGCTATAATACAGTTTATCATCAATTTAATTATGGAGATAATTCAGTTCATAGCTGATTTAATGCAACTTGGAAACCTTATATTGGCTCTCATTGATGCAATAACCGCCCTCATCAGTATAATAACTCAATTTATCGAGTGGATAATGGGAATTTTGAATCCTGAGGATTTTGCATTCCCTAATAGATGCATGATGCAGTGATGATATCTACCAATCCATTTGTATCGTTAATAGATATATTTCCGATTGTTTTCCCATATATGCTGTTATCTTGTATCATATTTTCCAAGGTATGTGGTCATAACTCAAGACCGTGGTTGTTTCATACTCGATGCTATAATTATCAATCCAAAAATAAAAGTATGTTCTACTATTTTTTGCGTGTCTTATCTTACATTATATAGCTTAAAAAATTAATCTACAGTTCCAACAAGTTTAATATGGTTGAATTTATTTTCAGTCTTAATGACTATAGCGGGGGACATTATTGAAAAAACTAAGGAAAAAACGTTGCATTTTTCCTTGTTGGACCCAGATAAGCAGGAACCTAAGATTGCCGGCTCGATAGCGAAAGTATCTGAGGAATCCGGTAGTAGTGCCATTATGGTTGGGGGTTCTACACTCATTTCGCAGAAGCAGGTAAACGAGACAGTTAAAGCAATTAAAGACAATACTAGTCTTCCAGTTATTTTATTTCCCTCCAGTGCCGAGTTCTTAAGTAAATATGCTGATGCAATGTTCTTTATGAGTTTACTTAACTCCCGTAATTTGGATTATGTGATTCGAGAACATATTAAAGGAGCTTCTTTTGTAAAACGTTCGGGGTTAGAACCAATCTCCATGGGATATGTTATTGTTGAGCCCGGTATGACTGCTGGCAGGGTTGGCGAGGTCGATTTGATCAAAAAAGGCGATATTGAAACTGCTGTAGGTTATGCGCTTGCAGCTCGATATCTCGGTATGAATTTTTTCTATCTGGAGGCAGGCTCAGGTGCGCCCACCCCCGTTTCTAATGATATGATCTCGTCTGTTAAAAAGAATATTAATATTCCACTTATTGTAGGTGGGGGCATACGGAATGTAGAAACCGCTCGGGAAAAAGCACATGCCGGAGCAGATATTATCATAACTGGAACAACGCTTGAGAAAGAAAAGAATCTAAGGCAGGCCTTAACAGACATAATAAATGCTATAGAGGAATAGAATTTTATGAAGATTTTGTTGAGTATCGGCGGAGCATCTGGAAGTATTTATGGCATAAGATTGCTTGAGGAATTGATTAAGTTTGATGTCGAAGTGCATTTAGTCGTTTCTGATGGTGCAAAGAATATTTTGGAGCATGAAACGGTTTACACCTATGATGATTTAAAGGAAAAAGCAAATATTTGTTATGAAAATGGTGATTTATTTACAGCTCCAGCTAGTGGTTCTTTTCATTTGGATGGAATGATAGTTGCCCCCTGCAGTATGAAAACATTATCTGCCATTGCTAACGGATATGGTGATACGCTTACCTCTCGTGCTGCTAGTTGCTGTCTTAAAGAAGGGAGAAAACTGGTTCTTGTTATACGTGAAACGCCATTGGATTTACCAAGCATTAAAAACATGTTGACAGCGAAACAGAGCGGAGCAGTTGTTTTACCAGCTATGCCAGGATTTTATCACAAACCAAAAACGATAGCAGACTTGGTGGATTTTATTGTTGGCAAGATATTCGATCAGTTTAACATAGAACATACTCTTTTTAAAAGATGGGATTGAGCCACCTGTAGTTTTTCAACGTTCAAGTTTCTATCCGATGTTTAGTCTTTTCAGTAAACTATCTACAAAAAATAAATTTCCAGCATTTATACAAAAATCTTTTAGTGAAATCTATCTCTTTATTTAATCCTGTCATTTTGATTATCCCTAATCGGATTTGTTTTTTCCAATTATTAAGGACTTGTTGTGCAATTCTTGCCCGTATTCTTTAAGATTCTCGCAAGATCAGATTACTTTGTTTTAATATCGGGCAAATCCGCTCAGTAATTCTTCTGCCATCTAAACAACTGTAGGCATGACGTACAGCATAAAAAAATCTGAAACCAGTAGAGTATGAGATCATTCACCGTATTTACTTCCACTGGTCTTTCCCACTTTTCTAACCAATTGATATTGAGCAACTAAGGCTGAGAAAAGTATTATGAAACTAGCAATAAAAAAAGAAAAGGTGGTTTTCTCCTACCACCACCATTTTTCCTTCCAACTCTGGTTCCACCATGATTTAATTGGCACATGAGTTAACGTTTGCCAGTGTTCCGTTTTTACTTCTAGCAAATGATTCCAGACATCATCCCAGTTTTCCCCTTCTACCCAGGCCATATAATCCCAGTCTCCAGGTATACTTGCTCCACTTGTCATCCAGTTCCAGCTTCTTATTTTATCTGGGGCTTCATCTAATCTATTTTCTTTGATCAACAGCCACGTTCCTGCAGGTTTTTCCCACCACCAATTGTCGTTTTTATGTCCATTATATACCATGTGCGAACTGGTATTTTCTACTTCGTCCCAGTTTTTTATTTCAGCTACACATCGGTGGACTGTATCCCAATCTTGTGCGTCGAACCATGCGATGACGTCATATTCTCCAGTTACAATCCAAGTACCAATCATGCTTTCCCAATTTTGGAATCGTTGCCAAACATCATGGGCTTTCCCTTCTTTTGCCTTGATGAAAACATATGCCGATCGATTTTTCCAATCCATTTTTCCCATCACCTGTAATTCCAAAACATCTAATGCTATAAAAAACTTGCTTAGCTCCTTAGTGTTTTATTTCAAGTGGTTTTTCGGTTAAAAGATGGTGTATTGATCTTGTTACTCTTCTTGAATGAAGATGAACTGGATAGAAAAGTTGAGCGAAATCTTTATAAAATACCCGCCCAATCATCAAGAGATATCACCAGAATTTCCTTTGACAATATGGGCAGTATTCCGCATCTTCTGGAGTTATGCGCCTGCAATTAGGACATCTTCTACCTTCATGTCTATTCATGGACTCTTCTCCAAAAAAACGATCAATAGAATCGAATATTTCTTTGCCCATACTTATCTCCTGTTGGTTTCATAGCAACTTTTTCTATAAAAACTTTACAACTATGTTTTTCTCCTTGTAAATATGCGTCAACTACACAATCTTTTTATCTAGACGTTCTATTGTCTTCTCGGTGAATCTATGAAAACCTATGTAGAAGTATTTGTAAATGCAGACGGGGAGAAAGCATCTGTGATCACTGAAAGGCTACTTGACATGGGGCTTACATCAGCCATTGGTGAACATGATTTCGTATACAGATGGAAAGACGATGTCGTTCTCGCCGAGGTTCTCAGGTTTGTGGATCAAGTCCAGTCAAAACTTAAGGGTACTGGTGCAATCTTGAAATTCAGAACTATTTGATAGATATCTCTTTTGTAACTATGCTGATTTCATATGTTTTCTTTTAGTGACGTAACTTAATCTGGTCCATTGTCCTAAAGAAATATTTTTCATAATTGGAGCAAGATCCTGTGAAAAAACATTAAGTTAGACTTAGTTTCCGCATATTTCAATAAAGTTTTTGAAAATTAATTCACCATATTCTGTATGTTCAACTTCCGGATGAAACTGAAGCCCATAGAACGGTTTTTCCTTATGGTTCATTGCCTGTATCTCACAGTTTTCACTTTTACCCAGCACTTCAAAATCTTTAGGTAATGTGGCCACCTCATCATTGTGGGATTCCCATACAATTGATTTCTTTGGAACTCCCTTAAAAAGCGCGTTGTCTTCCTTTACAAGCGTCAATTCAATTTTACCAAATTCAGGTATTTTTGAAGGCTTTGCTTCCCCTCCAAAAAATTGTGCAATGAATTGATGCCCTGCACAGATCCCAAGAATTGGAAAATTGGCTTTTTCTAAATATTCTCTGCAGTTGCCAAGTTCTTTTTGCAGTCCTATTCGTGGTGCACCGCCTGAGAGAACCAATCCATCTACTCTTTCCGCAGATATCTCTTTGAAAAGCGTCGTATTTGGAACTATTTTGGTGTCAACATCAAGGTCCCTGAGCGTTCGCCATTCTCTATGGGTCCATTGTCCGCCATTATCAACCACGTAAATTCTTACCATGGTCATTCCCACTCTACGGTTCCTGGAGGTTTGTTTGTAACATCATAGACAATCCGATTTATTTTATCTCCCAATGTGTTGGTAAGTTTAGTAGAGATACTATCAAGGACACTATGAGAAATATCACTATATGCACATGTCATGGCGTCGATGCTTTGCACAGCACGAATTGCAATTGTGTATCCATATGCTCTCTTGTCTCCATGCACCCCAACGGTTTTCACAGGAATAAGAACTGCAAAATACTGCCATGGTTTTTCCATCTTGCCTTTTTCCACAGCATATTCTATTTCTTTTTCCACAATGTCGCATGCTTCTCTTACAATTTCTGTACGTTCTTTTGTTGCTGCACCGATAATTCTGATGGCAAGTCCTGGTCCCGGGAATGGTTGCCGTTCTGAGACTTGCAAACCCAAAAGTCTTGCAACCTTTCTTACTTCGTCTTTATAAAGATCTCGCAATGGTTCCACAAGTTTTAACTTCATATCTTCAGGAAGTCCACCGACATTATGGTGGGATTTTATTGTATCTCTAAGGACATCTCCAGATTCTATCCAATCAGGGGCGATAGTTCCCTGTACAAGACATTCCACATTTTCTTCCCCTGCGACTTTTTCAAATATTTGAATGAATTTCTTTCCAATTATCTTGCGTTTTTTCTCAGGATCTTCAACATTTTTTAAGGAGTCGTAGTAATCGTTACTCGCATCGATAAATCTGAAATTAAGTTCCAGCTTTTCCATCATTTTTTTGACGTTTTCTGATTCTCCTTTTCTCATATATCCTGTGTCTACATGAACTGCTACAAGTTGAGTTCCAATTGCTTTCTCGGCTAAAGCTGCAGCAACGGCACTATCCACGCCCCCCGAAAATGCAATGAGCGCCCTCCCCTTTATTTCCTTTTTTAGGTTAGAAACTGTTTTTTCAATGAATTTTTCAGCGTTAAACATTATTTTTTAACTCCTATTTTGAAAGAGATTTTTTTCTCATGTTCTCTCTGTAATCTCCAAGTTTTTTCATAAGTTTTTCATCTTTTATGGATAGTATTGCAACTGCGAGAAGTGCTGCGTTATCTCCTCTGTCAAGTCCAACGGCAGCTACAGGTATTCCTGGCGGCATTTGGATAATTGAAAGTATTGAATCTAGATTTATTTTTCCACTTACAGGAACTCCTATCACTGGTTTTGTAGTATGTGCGGCAATACTACCTGGCAGCGCTGCAGCAAGTCCTGCGATTCCTATAAATACATCCGCATCGCTTGTTTGAACAAGTTCTTTTAACACGTCAGGGGTTCTATGGGCTGATGCGACGTTTATTTCGTAATCAACGTCAAACTCGTCTAGTATTTTTTTTGCTTTTTCAGCTACAGGCATGTCCGATTTCGATCCCATTATTATCTGAATTTTCATGGCTATCAGACCTGGAAATAGATGCCAATTAGTTAATAGTTTCGACCCAAAGCCTTGTCAGCGTAAATTAATTATATGGAGTTCTTATGTTCACATCGAAATTAAGATTGGAATAAAAATGAAACTTGTAATATGTGAGAAAAACATTGCTGCAAAAAGAATTGCTTATATTTTATCTGGGGGAAAATCAAAAAGTGTACGACTTGGAAAAACCCCTGTTTATGAGTTTACAAAGGATGGAGAGACTTGTAAAGTCGTAGGTCTGCGAGGCCATATTATAAATCTTGATTACCCTGCCGAGTTCAACCAGTGGAATAGGGTGTTACCAAGGAGACTTATTGATATAGAACCTTGTAAAAAGATAAGTGAAAGAAGCATTGCTGCGTCACTCAAGTCCCTTGTTGATGGGAATCCGTTCATAATTATTGCAACTGATTTTGACCGTGAAGGGGAACTGATTGGTGTTGAAGTAATAAATCTTATCAAGGGATACAACAAAAATATAAGCCAAATAAAAAGAGCTAAGTTTAGTGCGATAACAAACAGCGAAATTAAAAATGCATTTGACAATCTAACTGAAGTCGATTACAATCTTTCAGATGCGGGGGAATCTCGTCAAGCTATAGATCTTGCTTGGGGTGCGGTTCTTACGCGATTTATTTCAATTACTGCACAACATTATGGAAAAGATTTTCTTTCTATTGGGAGAGTCCAGTCTCCAACACTTGCTTTACTTGTAGAAAAAGAAAAAGAAATTCAAAAATTTGAACCAAAAACCTATTGGAAAATCATTGCCACACTCAAAAAAGACAAATCCTTTGATGCAACACATATTGAAGGGCAATTCTGGGATGAAAAACAGGCAAAGGGAATTTATGATAAAGTAAAAGATGCTGAAACGGCAACAGTAAAAAAAGCCGATAAAAAAACAGAAAAAGAACTTCCACCAGCACCTTTTAGCACAACGACATTTTTACAATCAGCATCTTACCTTGGAATCTCAACAGCAAATGCCATGAGTATTGCAGAAGAACTGTACATGATGGGTCTTACTTCTTACCCGAGAACAGACAATACTGTTTATCCTCCTTCATTAAACCTCAAGGGAATTTTACAAAAACTCGCGAATTCACCCTTTTCAAAAGAGGCAAACGAGGTAATCAGCAATGGGAGAAAATATCCAATGCGTGGTAAAAAACAGACTACTGATCACCCGCCAATTCACCCTGTGGGAGTTCCATCTGGCAAAAATCTAACGTCAGATCAACAAAAAATCTATGAACTTATATGCAGACGATTTTTAGCGACACTTGCAAAAGATGCGATATCAGAAACCATGGACGTTTTAATTGATATTTCGAGAGAGGATTTTAAGGCAAGCGGATACCGGTTGATTGAGCCCAATTGGAAAAACATCTACACGTATTTTAAGGAGAAAAGAAAACCACTTCCTGAACTTTCTGAAGGGGAAGAGATCAAAATCTCAGAAATCAAGTTAAAAGAAGATCAGACGAAACCACCAAAGAGATACACACAAGGATCACTTATTGCTAAAATGGAGCAGCTTTCTCTTGGAACAAAATCAACACGTCATGAGATCATTAACAAATTGAATTGGAGGAAATACATCACGCTTAAACCATTTGCACCGACACTTATTGCAATTGCAGTGATTGATGCTTTGAACGATTGTGATGTCACCAAACCAAAAATGACTGCGGTGCTTGAAAAGGATATGAGCGCAATAGCAGAAGGAAAGAAAACTCTTAATGATACGGTAAAAGAATCAAGACAAATGCTTACAGAAGTGATGAATGAATTAGAAAAAGACAAGGAGAAAATTAAGACCAGCATTAAAAATGCCCATAACGAGCAAAACTACGTAGGCAAATGTCCAAAATGTGGAAATGATATGATTATACGGTTTTCCAGGAAGGGGGAGAGATTTGCAGGTTGCACAAACTTTCCAAAATGTAGAAACGCATATCCTCTGCCTCAAAAAGGAAAGATAACTAAGACCGATAAGATATGTGATTCTTGTAAAGCACCTATCATTCAAGTGAAAGCCAAAGGTAGAAAATCTTTGGATATGTGTTTAAATCCAAGATGTCCAAAGATTACGGGACAGCCTTCAGATGTAATAGGAAAATGTCCAAAATGTGGAAATGACATGATTATTCGAACATCACGAAGCGGGGAGAGATTTGTTGGCTGTACCAATTTTCCTAGATGTAAAAATACTTATTCTTTGCCACAGGAGGGCAATATTGTTGCGAATGGTGTTTGCGAGGTATGCAAAGCACCCACTGTTCAAATTAAACATGAGGAAAAAGAGGCAAGAAATATGTGTTTAAATCATGAATGCGCCTCTAGAAAATCTAAAAAGAAATAAAAATTATTTCAAATAAATTTTATAATCATTTTCCATTAGTATTTTTTGCTTTTTTTGCCAAAACATGACCATTGAACGTATGATTGAATCAACCTAAATTATAATGTTTTCTCATGTTTTCTAAAATCTTCCATTTACATCTGAGTCCTGGTGGAAAAACAACAAGATCTCCTTTTCCAAATTCTACCATAATTGCTCCATTTTCATCGAAAACTTGAGCTTTTCCTTGCAATATATAGCAAGTTTCCTTATCTGAATATTCCCAATCGAATTCAGATTCTTCCTTTTCCCAGACGGGCCATGTTTCAAACTCTCGTATTTCATTTTCATTTGGTTTTCTTACAGTTATCATTTTACAATCTCCTCTTCTGTTATGTATCCTGTTACATATTTACTGGGTGTAACATCAAATGCAGGATTTTTTACAACTGTCCACTCCGGCATAATTGTTTTCCCATTGATTTTTGCAAGTTCATCTCTTCCCCGTTCTTCAATTTTTATTTGACTTCCATCCTCCATGTTCTTGTCGAAGGTACTTACGGGTGCAGCAACATAAAATGGAATATTGTTTTCTTTTGCAAGTACTGCTTTTTCATAGGTGCCTATTTTGTTTGCAAAATCGCCATTTTTTGCAATTCTATCTGCTCCTACTATGACCATATCTATTTCGCCATTTTTCATAAAATATCCTGCTGCATTATCGGCAATAACCGAATGTTTAATACCTTCTTGCATGAGTTCCCATGATGTGAGCAGACCTTGACATCTAGGACGTGTTTCGTCGGCATATACAAAAAGTTTTTTACCATTCCTATGAGCCAATCTAATTGGTGCCAATGCAGTTCCGTAGTCTACAGTTGCAAGTGCACCAGCATTACAGTGCGTTAGAATTCTCATACCATCTTCTATTAGTTTTTCTCCATTTTTTCCTATATTTTTACATCGATCGATGACATCCTCGACATAATTGTTTGCTGCGTCTATTGGATTTTTGCCTTTGGTTATTTCACCTTCCATGTAATCGATTGCATAGAATAGGTCGTAAGCCGTAGGACGTGTTTTACGCAGTTTATTTGCCGTTTCATGTGTTTTTCCTTTTCCTAAAACCATTCCATATGCGGCTGCTGCTCCTATTGCAGGTGCTCCACGAACTATCATGTCTTTTATTGCAAATGCTATGTCATCAACTGTTTTTGCAGTGTAAATTTCAAATTTGTATGGCAGTCTCCTCTGATCAATAAACTTTACTGTGTTGTTTTCAAACCAGAACGCTCTATATTCTTTTCCTTCAATTTTCATAATGATTCCCTTAGAGTAATTAAGGCTGAATCCTCAGCTTCTTTTAAACTATTTCCAACAAATAAAACTCCACTATTTTTTATCACTAGGTTTTTACTCGTTCGCAGTATTTTTAAGACCTCTTTAGCTAGTTCAAAGGTTCCAGGTGGTTTTTCCCTTTCAGTTGTAGGTAATTTTTTTGTGAGTCTTTCAGCTAGTTTTTCACTGTTGAGGTGGATAACTGCATTTACATCATCTCGTGCATGGTGTATAAGCCAGTGAACTGGTGTTTCAATATAGGGGTTTTTAGAACCTATGGCCAAAATAATTTTTTTTGTTGGATTATAATCAACAATTTCAAGGATATCATCTATTTGTATATCCCCCATATTGCTGCTACTTCCATTTATTAATAAACGCTTTCCATATTTTAGACTTACAACTGCTGCGGTAGTGTCTTCTAGTAAGCCCAAGTCCTTAAATTTTTTGCCAAATCTGACAATGTCTGGTATGAGTAGACAGTTACTCTGTTCTTTTGAGACAAAAATCGTTTGAACACCCGGGTTTGTGAGATTTCCATTCATCATTAAGACACCAATAGAGTGAAATCCTTCTTAAATATTTCAGCTAAAATTACACAGCTAAAATTATGCAGGGACATTAAAACCTTTTTATCTATTGTTGTTATAGGTGAGGTAATCTGACAGTGAGATGAGATCTATGTGTTGTTTATTTGCGTTGCAAAACCAAAGATTTTTAAAAAGCAAATGTTCTGAAGATGCACGTCGAAGAAAGATAGCTTTGGATAACTAGGGAGATTTAAAAATGATCGGAGAAAAATTAAGAGAATTGGGGGAATATATTGAGAAAATAAATGAAATCAAACCGATTGAATTATTGGAAAACAATATGAAAAAAATTGAAAAAGATTTGGATGGACTTCCTGCAGAACAATTAGAACTTGGAAGCAAATTCAACAAAGATATTTTTAGAGTGATGACTGAGTATAGCAAAAAAAGCATCTCCAATTCTGTAATCATATGTGAATTGTATAATCTTCTTATTGGTTTTTCAAGAAAATCAATGATTGAAACTCGGGCGGAATCGTTGGGCATTGATAGGAAAATGTATAAAGATGAGATGAATCTTCTTTTTAAAGGTAAAAGCACCTAACCTGAATTCACCAATGATTGCCTGTCCTTAAACTAATGATGACCTATGATAAAAATCATTTCTTTTGATATGGATAAAACACTGATGAAAAACACCTATGCAGATTTAGTATGGTTGGAAGGATTGCCAAAAATATATGCTCTGGAGAAGAAAATTGATCTTGAAAAAGCAAAACAATTTCTTTTAGAAAAATACGACGAAATTGGAGAGGACAGAATGGAGTGGTATGATATTGAATACTGGTTTAATCGCTTTAATCTTAAATATAATTGGAGAGAACTATTAGAAAAATATAGATATGTAATTGAAACATATTCTGAGGTCACAAACGTTTTGAGAAGGTTGTATAAGAAATTTGATTTGATAATTGCTTCAAATGCTAGAAGAGAATTCATCGAAGTAGAATTGGAAGAAACAAAACTCAGAAAATATTTCACTCATGTTTTTTCTTCAACGTCTGATTTTCATAAGGTCAAAAAAGTAACTGAGTTCTACTCAATGATCTGCGATAAAATGAATATCCATCCAGATGAAATGATTCACATTGGAGATCATGAAGAATTTGATTACAACATCCCAAGAAAATTAGGAATTAACTCATTTCACCTCGACAGAGAAAAAACAAATGAGGGGGATTTCATTGTATATGATCTCAAAGAATTCGAAGAACGAATTAATAAATTGACTACCTCTCAGAAGATATAATTGGTTCTCCCTGTAGCATCTAAACTACCTAAAACCAAATAGACAGATCACGCCTCAAAGTAATGCAGAATCCCTTCTTTCTCAAGTCTTTTTCTTACAAGCGGATAAAGTTTGATTTCCTCATTCTCTATCATTATTCTGCCTAAATCCATTTCTGTTAGTCTATTAAATAATTCCTGCTTATCCTTACTTATCGATACAAGTGCGACATTAAATCTCAGATTTTCGTCTCTTAAATATTCAAGTGACTTCAACTGATGTTCAAACCCCTCATCCGCACCCGTGAGCCAACTAAACTCTTCTTGAGTGCATCCCTTGAGACAAACACGGACGTGGAGATTTTGGAATTTAGACAACTCTTTTACATATGTCTTATCGGTACCCAAAAGTATGCCATTTGTTTCAAGAATAAACAAAAGATCTTCACTAATATCTTCCAAAAGTTCGATTAGATGCTTTCTACCAATGGTGGGTTCTCCACCCGACACCCGCACCTGATTGTATCCTTTTATCCTTGCTAGCTCACGAAGTTTATCGGCCACTTGCTGTGATGAATAAATTTTCCCTGTATTTTTTGTGTTCCATACGCTATTACCTGACCAGCAAAATTTACATCGGAGATTACAGCCTACTGTATCGGCAGTTGCTATTCCACCATAGAACCTTGTTGGGCGAAAACGATAATACTTCTTCATATTTCCATTGATAACGATATCCTCGGTATTTTTGGATAATTCAAGTGGATTGTACATATTACCCATATATCTTATGGCAAAAATCATAATATGCTTTCCGGAATGAGTTAAAGTTTAATATGAATTACCTCATATGCTCATTTTTGAGAAACATACCCAGTATACTGTCCTTTGAAGTAGAAATAAAACCAATATCGTATTTCAACGAAAATTGCATTTTTTACAAAATATTTAAATCAACATGTGTGATTTGCGTCTCCGCGGAGATGTAAGCGGTGAGTCAAATGAAAAAGATAATATTGGATGAAAATGAAATTCCGAAAGAATGGTATAACATACAGGCAGACCTAAAAACCCCTTTGGATCCACCCTTGAATCCAAAAACAAAAGAGCCGATAGGGCCAGAGGATCTAAAAGCGATATTTCCAATGGGACTTATTAAACAAGAAGTCAGCCAGGAACGATACATACCAATACCTGAAGAAGTCAGAGAGATTTATCGAATATGGAGGCCCTCTCCATTGTATCGAGCAGAGCGCCTAGAAAAAGCTTTGAAAACACCTGCAAAGATTTATTTTAAATGGGAAGGTGTAAGTCCACCCGGAAGTCATAAACCCAATTCTGCTGTGGCACAGGCATACTACAACATGAAAGAGGGTGTTGAGAGAATTGCGACTGAAACAGGAGCTGGTCAATGGGGTTCTTCGCTTGCATTTGCCACTCAAATTTTCGATATAAAATGTAGAGTTTATATGGTAAAATGTAGTTATGAACAAAAACCTTACAGGAGAGTACTTATGGAACACTGGGGTGCCGAAGTTTTCTCCAGTCCAACAAATCTTACAAATGTGGGTAAAGAAATCTTAAGAAAAGATCCAAATACCTCGGGAAGCCTTGGAATGGCCATTAGTGAAGCTGTTGAAGATGCAGCAACCCATGAAGATACAAACTATGCCCTTGGCTCGGTGTTAAACCATGTGGTATTACATCAAACGGTTATCGGTTTGGAGATGAAAAAACAGTTTGAAGCAATTGATGAATATCCGGATATTGTTGTTGGATGTGTCGGAGGAGGAAGCAATTTCTCCGGAGCATGTTTCCCGTTTGTCAGAGATAAAATTGTAGGAGATAAACCAGATTTGAAGATAGTTTCTGTTGAACCACTTGCTTGTCCAACACTTACAAAAGGAGAATATCGTTACGACTTTGGAGATAGTGTCGGTCTGACCCCATTTCTCAAAATGCATACACTAGGTCATACCTTTGTTCCAGCTGCAATTCATGCAGGTGGTCTAAGATATCATGGGGATTCACCACTTCTTTCCAAATTAACAAAGGATGGCTATATGGAAGCTGTTGCTTATTATCAAAATGAAGTCTTTGAAGCTGCAGAATTATTTGCTAGAACCGAGGGATTTGTGGTAGCACCAGAAGCGGCTCATGCAGTAAAAGCAACGATAGATTTTGCCAAGATGTGTAAACAGAAGAACGAGGAAAAGATAATTGTATTTGCAAACAGTGGACATGGGCATTTCGATCTCTCAGCATACGATGCATATCATAACCACCAAATTCAGGATTATGAACATCCTGATGAATCAATCAGGAAAGCAATATCGCAACTTCCAGATATCTGAGCTGTAGTGTCTTCTGATAATGGATTTGCAATAATCCCTCCAATGCCAATAGATGTCAATTTTCTTAGTTTGATTAGTGTGAGAAGGTTGTTGTTCACTCACTCTACTAACTGAGATGCGATATGAGATTCAGGCCATTTTAAAAATGGTTTTCCCATAAAAATGAAATTGAGAAGGGTTACCCTTCAGAAAGATTTGAATATATGTTGCAGAATATAATGGAAAAAGCAATCAAGGAAATCAACCATTCAAAATAAAATCTGAAGCTATTTTATGCTTTCAAGGGGGAAGTAGTTGAAAAATATCAAAATTAAAGGAGCACGGGAACACAATCTAAAAAACATAAACGTTGAACTCCCACGCGATAAGCTAACGGTGATAACTGGCATCTCCGGCTCCGGAAAATCAACACTTGCATTTGACACTATTTATGCGGAGGGACAACGACGATATGTCGAATCACTATCTTCTTATGCACGGCAATTTCTGGGACTCATGAGCAAACCTGATGTGGATAGTATTGAAGGATTATCTCCAGCTATATCTATTGAACAAAAAACAACAAGCAAAAACCCAAGAAGTACCGTTGGAACAATTACTGAAATTTATGACTATTTGAGATTGCTATTTGCAAGAGTGGGTGTACCATATTGTCCAGAGCATAACATAAAAATAGAATCACAGTCTCCCGAAAAAATTGCGAAAAGAATATCAAAAGAACTTGAGGGGCTGGTAACTATCCTTTCGCCAATTGTTCGTCAGAAAAAAGGAACCTATGGGCAACTTTTTAAGGATTTAAACAAGGAGGGTTACTCAAGAGTAAGAGTAAACAAAACCATCTACCGGACAGGTGAAGAAATTAAACTGGAACGATACAAAAAACATGACATAGAAATTGTAGTCGATAGATTGGATGTGGGGGATAAATCAAGACTTGCTGAGGCATGCGAAAATGCGCTTAATAGATCTGATGGTTTGATCCTTGTTCTTGATGATAATGAGGCTGAACACATATATTCTTCTAAGATGACCTGCCCGAAGTGTGGAATGTTTTTTGAGGAATTACAGCCAAGGATGTTTTCGTTTAATAGCCCATTTGGTGCCTGTGAGGTATGTCACGGTCTTGGAATTAAAATGGAATTTGACGAACATCTCATCATACCAGATGAGGAGAAATGTATTGCAGATGGTGCTATTGCACTTTATAAAAATATGAGGGATGGATGGCGTGTGCATTATCTTGGGGGAGTAGCGAAACATTTTGGTTTTGACATATTTACTCCAATAAAAGATCTGGCTGAAGAACAATATGATGTATTGATGTACGGGTCTCAAGAAAAAGTCAGTTTTAACATGGTTATGAGAAACGGAGAAGCGCAATGGTCTGGGAGAGGAGTATGGGAAGGACTTATTCCTCAATCTGAAAGGCTATACAAACAAACCGAGTCAGATTACAGAAGAAGAGAACTGGAAAAATTCATGATTATTTCTCCTTGTACAGCGTGCGGCGGAAAGAGGCTAAAACCAAAGATTCTTTCTGTGAAAATTTCAAATAAATCAATCATTGACGTTACTGACATGTCAATAAAGCAATGTGTTATTTTTTTCAAAACTCTGATACTTTCCAAAAAACAGGAGGAGATTGCATGGCAGATTTTAAAAGAAATTAAAGCACGATTGGATTTTCTTGATAGGGTAGGACTTAACTATTTAACCCTTTCACGAAGTGCAGGAACTCTTTCCGGTGGGGAAGCACAAAGAATTAGACTTGCAACACAAATCGGATCCAATCTCATGGGTGTTGTGTACATCCTTGACGAACCATCCATTGGGCTTCATCAACGTGACAATAAAAAATTAATTGATACGCTATATAGATTGAGAGATCTTGGAAATACACTAATTGTTGTTGAGCATGATGAAGAAACTATAAGGCACGCAGATTATGTCATTGACATGGGCCCAGGAGCGGGACTTCATGGGGGAAAGATAGTAGCAGAAGGAACACCCGACGAAATAGAAAACCATCCGGCATCACTTACCGGAAAATACCTCTCAAAAAAATTACAAATAGATTTGCCAGAGAGAAGAAGAAAATCTGGCAGCTATATCCATATCAACGGATGTCGCGAACACAATCTAAAAGATGTGGATGTAAAAATTCCAATCGGCGTTCTAACACTTATTACTGGTGTTTCAGGTAGTGGAAAATCCACGCTCATTTATGAGATTTTATACAAGGCCTTAATGAAAAAACTCCATCAATCGAGGGTAAATCCTGGGAAACATGATTCAATTGAGTTTGACGACGAAATAGATAAAGTGATTGTAATCGATCAAAGTCCAATAGGAAGGACTCCTCGAAGCAACCCGGCAACCTATACAAAGGTATTTGATGAGATCAGAAAAATATTTGCAAAAACATCTGAAGCAAGGAGGAAAGGCTACAAACCAGGGAGATTTTCATTTAACGTAAAAGGTGGAAGGTGTGGTGCATGTCGTGGAGACGGACTAATAAAAATTGAAATGAATTTTTTACCCGACATCTACATCGAGTGTGAAGAATGCAAAGGAAAACGATACAATAAGGAAACACTTGAGGTTACCTACAAAGGAAAGACAATTGCAGATGTTCTTGATATGAGTGTTGAAGAAGCACTAGATCTTTTTCAGAACATTCCATTTATTAGAAAGAAACTCGAAACACTTTCACAGGTTGGACTTGAGTATATCAAGCTTGGTCAAGGCTCTACAACCCTTTCTGGGGGAGAGGCCCAAAGAATTAAGCTAACTCGGGAACTTTCAAAGAAAAGCACTGGAAGAACAATTTATCTACTTGATGAACCAACAACTGGGCTTCATTTTCATGATGTGAAAAAACTAATCGACGTGCTTAATAGCCTGGTTGATAAAGGAAATACGGTCGTTGTGATAGAGCATAATTTGGAAGTCATAAAATCAGCCGATCATCTAATCGATTTGGGTCCTGAAGGTGGAGATTTGGGTGGGGAGGTTGTTGCATGTGGAACACCTGAAGAAGTAGCACAAAACAAAAGAAGTCATACTGGTGAAATTCTAAAACCTATCTTTTTTGAAAGGAAGGAAAAATGTTTGATATAATGAATCTTCCGACAGATCCAGGATGCTATCTCTTTAAAGATAGAAATAGTAAAATAATCTACGTTGGCAAGGCGAAAAATCTAAGAAAACGAGTTAAAAGTTATGTTCAAAAAAATGATTTGGATGCTAAAACTAAAAGCCTTGTAAAACGTGTTGAATCGGTTGAGTACATTGCAACAGATAATGAAGTTGAAGCATTTATTTTAGAAAATACACTTGTTAAAAAATATCAACCCAAGTATAACATCGACTTAAAAGATGCAAAAAGCTATGCATTCATTCAGCTAACTGATGAAGACTTTCCAAGAGTTCTTCTTGCGAGAAAAAAAGTAGGAAAAGGAAAATTCTATGGGCCTTTTGTTTCTGCTCAGGAAAGAGATTATATCCTTCATTTTTTGAGAAAAACTTTTTCTCTTAAAACGTGCAAAAAATTACCCAAAAAACCATGTCTCAGGCATCATATCAATCTTTGTGATGCTCCTTGTGCTGGTCTCATTAATAAAGAAGATTATAATAAAAAAATAGCGAAGGTAAAACTAGTACTATCTGGAAATGCAACAAAATTACTAAAACAAATGCAAAAAGAAATGAAAAATCATTCAGAAGAATCACAGTTTGAACAGGCACTTAAGCTTAGAGACGAAATAGCAGCAATAGAAAGACTTAGTGAACATCAAAACATGCAGCGGCAAAAACAGTATAACGAAGACATCATCAACTATAAAATAAAAGACGAAAAGGTATATTTGATGCTTTTTAACATCTACAAAGGAATGCTTTCAAATAAAAACGAATTCATTTTTGATTATAATGATGATTTCCTAGAGGAATTTATTATTCAGTATTATTCGGAAAGCCCGATTCCAAAGGAAATTATCGTTCCAAAGAAGATGAGTGAATCAATTGATTCCTTTCTGGAAATAAAAAAAGGTAAAAAGGTAAAAATTACAAAACCTCAGAAAGGCGCAAAAAAACAACTTCTTGACCTAGTTGAAAAAAATGTCGAGATTGCATTCTTTGCTGGCACGGATAAAGTTGATGCACTTAAAACAAAACTAAAACTCCAGGAGGCACCCGTAGTTATTGAATGCTTCGACATCTCTCATTTATCTGGAACGTCAATGGTTGGATCCATGGTTCAATTTAGAAATGGAAAACCTGATAAGAACAATTATAGGAGATTCAGAATTCGAACTGTTAAAGGAATCGATGATTTTGCAGCTATTGCTGAAGTTGCGAGAAGGAGATATGCCCGACTAAAAAATGAGGGCGATGAGTTCCCAAATCTTGTTATAATTGACGGTGGAAGGGGGCAACTAAACTTCGCATTACAAGAACTTGAAATGCTTAACTTAAAAATCCCAATAATTTCTATTGCCAAACAGTTTGAGGAGGTTTATATTCCTGGGATGGTCCATCCGCTGAGACTTGCAAAAACGGAAAAA
>CAZXHI010000035.1:0-9685 GCA_964640555.1 uncultured Thermoplasmatales archaeon
AAAAGACGGAGTTGAGAATATTTTTGCTGTAAATTATCTTGCTCCGTTTCTTATGACAAATCTATTGCTAGATATTTTGAAAAAAAGCAAACCTTCTCGTATTATTAATGTCACTTCTGGGTTACATTATGGCACCATTAATTTTAATGATATTGAGTTTAAAAAGAAATTTTCTGGTATGAAAGCTTATAGACAATCTAAACTTGGATTGATACTATTCACTAGATTATTGGCAAAGAAATTGGAAGAAACAGGAGTATCGGTTAATTGTGTACAACCTGGTATGACAAACACTGATCTTGCAAGAGATGCAGGTATGTTTTCTAAAACAATGTTTAAATTGATTGGGAAAGATGCTCGTAAAGCGGCTGAAACATCAATATTTCTTGCATCATCATCTAATTTAGAAAATATTACTGGTGAGTATTTTGTAAATAAAAAGATTAAAAAATCTTCAAAACAATCATATGATATAAACCTGGCAAAAAGATTTTGGGAATTAAGTATAAAATATGTTGATTTCTAATTTTTTTATTAATTATTATGTGAATATTTATTAATATGTTGTACATTTTTTAATTGGAGTTAGAAATATATGTCAAGGAATAAAATAGTTATAATGACGTTTTTTACCATAATACTTTGTTCATCTCTTGCTGCTGCACACGTTCCCTATATTGAAAGATCAGATTATAAGGAAAACAATCCATTCTTCGTGTGGAAAATGATTGAAAAATCTAAGGCTTTTTATTCTTGGCTTGAAAATGATGGAGAAAATCCTTGTGAGGACATTGATGTTTTTAAATTTCAGATTAAGAACAATCCAAAGAATGTATATATCGAATTAATTGTGCCTGTCTTTGAAGAGTATTATCAGAATTTTGTACCTTGGTTTGCACTCGTAGGGCCTAATCTTTCAATCCCTGATGAAGAATTACCATTTGATTTACCAGAGGGATATGGGGCAATAATTAAAGAAAATGTAGAACCGGGAACTGAGCGTGAAACATTTTATGAACCATTTGGAGGAAAATCATATTATTATGGGCCAATCCTTGATATGGATATATCTGAACCTGGTACTTATTTTATTTATTGTTGGGATCCTTATTTTAAGGGTGGTGATTATGTGCTTGTTATTGGTAAAGGAGAATTCTTTGGACCAATAGATATTATCCGTTCAATGATTAACACGATTATTATTAGGAGAGATGGAGAACTCCATATTACGTAATAGTATTTTTTAAGCAGGGCGGAGTGTTCCAGCGAAGACCTGCCATGCTAATGCTGATTTTGCTATTAAACTTAGGACAATGTACATTTTTTCACCATAGAGATAATCTTTCCATTTGCCTATTTTTTTGTATTGAAGGATCATGTTTATAGCAAATAAGTTGAAAAATACAGCAATTGTGATAAATATGGCTATAACGAAATCTGGAACTGATTCAGCAGTTATTAGGGGAATAAATACTATAATCCAGGGGATAAATCCTGCGATGCAACCTATGATATAGGAAGTCCAATTTGTTTTCTGTGTTGTTTGGTTATGGAGTTCCATCATAAGTCCCATGAGGTTCATAACGGCTGTTAGAGTGAATAATGCAATCAAGGTACCTATGTCATAGATGGTAACTAGCATTGCGATGACAAACATCATTAATGATGCGCTTAAAGAATATTCAAACCATCGTGCAGGATTCATATGTGTTTTTAATTTTTTTACATACCATTGATAAAGAATAGACGCAACAAGAAAATGTGCTATTGCAGACATGAATAAAAAGAGCGCTACTAATGGTCCAATACGAACATCTATAAAAGTAACTGCAACTGGGAGAATTGTTTGTGTTGTTGCGTTAAATTCTGGTGTTGTATAAGTCAATGGAAGAGTAAAATCATTACTTAATAATAACATTAAACTGCCTTGAATTAAATGAAAAAAACCCATAATTGCATTGAACCTTCTTAATCTGGTAAAACATTCTTCTCCAATTTTAGTAAAACAATCAACTTTTTTTGAATTTGTTTCTTCTGCCGGAAAAGTGAATTTTCCATATGTGTTACAATTTGGACAACTTATTTTAATTGTTTGATTTAGTTCCCCTTTTACATTGAATTGATGTTTACAATTTGGACAACTTATTTCCTTTTCAATTAATTTAGCTTTCATATGTTCAATCCAAGATAAATGAATTCAGTTGAGTATAAAAAATGTATTGTTTTAATCACAAACATCATAATCAACAAGTAATAATGCTACAAATGATAGAAAAAATCAAGTTAAAAACAATTAGAATGGAATGCTAATTATTGTTCAAGAAACCAGAATATATAACCACAGTTAGAACATATGTAGTTTTGTGCATTCTTATTTGCCCAATCTACACCTAATAATGAAGCACCCCTTGTATTTAACTGAGTTTTTCTTTGGTAAAAATTATTATTATTACAGATTGGACAAGTTAGTTGTTTGCCTTCCTTAAATATTTGTTCTGAAACTTTCTTCCCTATTTTATCGCCTTCTGATGAAACTAATATGATATAAATATTAAAGCTCTTTATTTAATATTACCTAAATTCATATATTTGTAAATTTCTATTTCTATATTGAGAAAACAATCACCATCATAATCATCAAGTAATAATGCTAATTTTTCTTAAATAAATAAAAATTTGCTGATTTTGTGTATCCCACACCTTTATTTGTTTTCTCAAGAAGTTCCTTGGTTACAGTTATATTCTTCTTTGGAATAAAATATTCATCGAGTTTATCACTGTTTAAATAATATTTTTTGTTTCGATAATCTATCACACCATAGAAAACAAAATCTTCATCCAAATATGCCATACTGGCATCACCATGACTATTATTTGCCAATACCAATCCATCCTTTTTTAGAAGGTTCTTACAATATTTGGAGATGAACCCTGCATAAAGTGATATTAATAAATCAGAAGAATTCATTATTTCATCAAATTCTGTTCGATAATCTTCTGGATAATACTTTAGTGTTACATCCTCATCATAAGTTTTATTTTTCTCAATATAATCTAATATCTCATTTTCCATTTCAAAGAATTGTTTTGCTTTTCTATCAGTATCAATATAATATGTTACTGGGAAGAAGAATGATGGTGTGATATCAATATAACTTCCTGGATATGATGCTGTTGTAATTGAAAATTCATCATTTAATAATTTGAAAAGACCATATCGATCACCACTCTTTATCATAAATTCTTCATAATCTTTGATTGATATCATCTAATATTCGAATATATTGATCCGTAAAAATATCTTTGTACATTGCAATAATCTGTGTTATTTGAGAGTATATGTATCAGTAATACCAGTTAAAATAATATTATTATTTTTAAAAAACCAATCTATGATTGACTTTTATTGTAGTTCTCGCTCGATCACATTAACTAGTGATTTGGGCTTTATATTAGATAAATATCTATGTTTGATAACACCCTCTTTATTAACTAAAAACTTCTCGAAATTCCATTTAACTTTCTTATTTGTTCTTTCTGGTGTATTAGTAACTAAATAATCATACAATGGAGATATATCTTTTCCCTTAACTGAAATCTTTTTGAACATTTCAAATGTCACTCCATAATTCAGTGAACAAAACTCTAAAATTTCTTCATTTGAACCAGGATCTTGTCTTAGGAATTGATTACAAGGGAAACCTAGTATTCTAAGTCCTTTATCATAGTACTTTTTATGTAGTTCTTCTAAAGATTCAAATTGAGGCGTAAACCCGCATTTACTAGCAGTATTTACGATCAATAAAGTGTAACCTTTATATTTTTCTAATTTAAACTTTTCACCCTTCATGTTCTCTACTTCAATATTATATATACTCATTTTACTCCTCCTTTACAATTCAAGTACACTACAGCAGCTAAAAAATTTTGTGATTTATACATTTTTTTTTCAGGTATGGTATCCAAATCATGATAAAAATGAAAACAATCAATATCCGGCAGATTGTATCAATGACATTGCTGGAGCAGATAAGGATATTACAACTAAAAAACGATTAATATAATTATATAAAAAATGATTCTATAAACTTTATGACTCTACAGACAAAAGTGATAAACAACCATTAACATCATAATCAGCAAGTAATAATTGGAAAAGATTTTATAAATGATGTACGATTTTGATAATGGGGGTATATTAGTGAGAAGTAAAACTATCCTCATTGGAATTATTCTTATATATCTATTGTTAATTCTAAACCCATTAGTAAATGGAAAAATAATTGATAATAATCTTGATATTAGTGTTGATTATATATCTGGTTTTCACTTAAAGGTTTTAGATAAAAGGATTGTTTTATGGAAGCAACCAGAAATTTCAGTTCCAGAAAATGGTTACCCCGTTTTAGTCTTATTTCATGGTGCTTCCCAACATGCATTTGCATGGTTTATAGGCTTGAACCAATGGAGCAGATACGAAACTATGTTTACAGAAAAAGCATTAGAAAAAGGTTTTTTTATTATTGCACCAGAATCTATAAAACCTATAAGACCTGGACCGCGAGCATGGGATATTTTCAATGATGGAAGGGATTCAAAAGATATTATTTTTATTGAGAACATAATTAACTGGTTAGAAAAGAATGATTTACCAATTGATTCAAATAGTATATATTGCGCTGGTTTTTCTTCAGGTGCCTTTATGTGTAGTTATATAGGTCATCATTTTGGTAATCGTTTTAATGCTATTGCTGTCCATTCTGGTGCGAATTCAGAGAGTATTTCACTTACGAACCGTGGCCCTTATTTTGATTTAGATGGGTCATATAATTTTACTTCCTCTTTTCCTCCAACAATAATCATCCATGGTGAGAATGATGGTTTTGTACCCGTTCAATGTGCAAAAAATTTCTATTCAGATTTACAAAGAAATAATATTCCATCTGAGTTGTTAATTAATCCCAATGAAGGTCATATATGGTTATCACAATATGATTTTGAAATATTAGATTGGTTTAAAATGTATTAGCATTATGAATATTAGAGAGGTATAATTTAACCTCATTATTATCTCTAGCAATATTACATTTAGATTTCAATTATTATAATTGTCTTTTTCTAAACTTATTTCTCTTAAATATAAAAATAAAGGAAAACCTAAAGAAGCACCAACAAGAACAGTAGCAATAAGAGGCAACCATAAATGCTTTATTTTTAATTTAAAACCCTCATATAATGAAAAAACAATAAAAACAGTAGCTGTAACAAATAAATCAAAAGCGAATAAAGTACTAAATCTGTTAATAAAAAGCTGATCCATCATAAACTGAAAACTAAAATTACCCTCGATTAAAATTGGAATTAATTGAGAATAAGGCAATATTAATCCAAAAAAACATAATATAATATAAAAATACTTAATTTTAATCAAAATCAACTTCAACTCCAATCTCATTTCTCCTAACAAATGAAGGGGCAAAGGGGCTATTATACCTCATAAGCAAAGGTTCACCCTTTGTTTTAATTTTATTCAATTTTAGTTCATTTAACAAAATATCTTCATATTTCTTTATTTTGGAATTAGTTGAATATCCACTAAATCTTATAACAGCTAATTTACGCTTAGGTTCAATCTTAATCTTAACATCAGAATCAATGGGAATTGGAATACTATTCTTATCATATGAAGAAGGCATAATAAAAGCCATAAAATTACCTTTTGAGATAACCGGGGAAGTCATCTCAATTTTTTCAGAATTAATAACAGGGGCAGTCATCTTTATCTTTTCATTTATTTTATTATTTCCGGATATATAATTAAAAAGTAAACCAAAAGCTTGATTATCATTAATATTTTCTACAATTGCTAATATTATCTCTGGATAATCTCTAATTTCAATTTTAGTAAATTTTTTTATAATAGTATAATCTAATTTTTCAACCACAACAATAAGTAATAATTATCATTTTAATAAAACTAATCCTAATACAATCTTTACAAAAAATACTTATATTCACTAGAAATTTAAGTTTATAGAAAATATGAATTACAATCAACTGTTAGCATATGTATTGATAATTTTTATTACATTCGTTATAATGGAAGGAGTTGCTTGGTTTTTACATAAATATGTTATGCATGGATTTGGATGGTTTTTACATGAAGATCACCATAGATCTAGCAAAGGTAGATTTGAAAAAAATGATATATTTGGTCTATTTTTTAGTTTATTATCATTTATTCTAATATTGACTGGATTTTTAGATGGTTTTGATTATAAATTTGCATTAGGTATTGGAGTTATGCTATATGGTCTAGGTTATTTGCTTGTTCATGATATCTTTTTTCACAAAAGAATCAAAATCAAATTTAAACTAAAAAGTAAGTATATAAAACGTGTTCTGAATGCACATGCAACTCATCATCAAAAAAGCACTGCCCATACTGGTATTTGTTTTGGGTTCCTTTATGCAAGTAAGAAATATCAAAAACAAGAGGGTGAATAGGTCATAAGATGCAAATTAATTATCTATTTCTCGATATATTAATATTAATTTTTCCCCTGATATTTTCTTTTAAGTGGATGTTTCCTTATTATAAAAATTACAAACCGCTTTTCCTATCTACTTTTATTGTTGGTGGAGCTTATATTTTATGGGATATTCTTGTTACATTTAGAGGAGACTGGGCGTTTAATAAACAATATCTTGTTGGAATAGAAATTGCAGGATTGCCCATTGAAGAAATATTATTTTTTATTGTAGTACCATATTCTTGTATTTTTATTTATGAAAATCTACAATATTTTTTTAAAGATAAAAAAATAATCTTTAATAAAATGTTTTACTACATATTGGCTATTCTCTTTATTGCTATAGGCATTATTTTTTATCATCAAGAATACACCATTCTTGCCATGTTTTCAATTGCAGTATTTTTTATTATTGCTACCACATGGTTTTCTGATTTACTTACATCTAGAAATTACTGGTTATATATACTCATTTCATTTATTGCATTTGTAATTTTTAATTATTTTTTAACAAGCATACCAATTGTTACCTACAATCCTAATGCAATATTTGGTGGAACAGTTAATCAAGTTTGGCAGGGTAGATTTATAACTATACCATATGAGGATTTCTTTTATAATTTCAGTATGCTTTCATTTTACTTGTTGATCTATATTCATTTCAAAAATAAGTTGCATATCAAGGCAAATAATAAAAAGTAATGTCTAATTTAAAGTCTATAGTAAACCTAAACGGGGAAATTACCATGAGTTTAAAATCAGTTATAATTATTGGTTCAGGATTTGGAGGATTATCTGCAGCTGCTTTATTAGCAAAACAAGACCATAAGGTTACAGTTATTGAGAAAAATGATCATCCAGGTGGAAGAGCATCTGTATGGAAAAAAGATGGATTTATTTTTGATATGGGGCCATCTTGGTATCTTATGCCAGATGTGTTTGAAAATTTTTTTAAAATATTTAATAAAAAACCTGAGGATTATATGCAACTTACCAGACTTGATCCTTCATATAGGGTATTTTTTGATAAAGATGATTTTGTAGACATATCAACAGACATTGAAAAAAACATGGATTTATTTGAAACTCTTGAACCAGGTGCAAAAGAAAAGATGAAACAATATATGGAAAAAAGTGAGTATGAATATGATATTGCGATGAAGGATTTCATTTACAAGGATTATAAACATCTTACTGATTTTTTAAAACCACGCTTAATCTATGAGGGAACTAAGCTTCATATGTTTGAAAAACTTGATAATTATGCAAAACGTTATTTCAAAAGTGAAAAAATTAGAAAAATCCTTGAATATACGATTGTTTTTCTTGGTGGAAGCCCCTATGATAGCCCTGCTCTGTATTCTTTGATGTCCCATGTTGATTTTAATATGGGCGTCTGGTTTCCAAAAGGAGGAATTGCCGCTCTCGCACAATCCATGCATTCCCTAGCTGTGGAACAAGGAGCAGAATTTATTTTTGAAGAACCTGTTGAAAAAATACTTGTTGAAAACGGAAAAGCAATTGGTGTAAAAACCAATAAAAATGAATATCATGCGGATATCGTTGTTGTAAATGCTGATTATGCATGGTCTGAAATGAATCTTTTGGATGAAAAACATCAGTCATATACAAATAAATATTGGGAAAAACGAAAGATTGCTCCTTCAGCTTATCTATTATATCTTGGTCTCGATAAACAATTAAAAAAATTTATACATCATAATCTTTATTTCCATCCCTCATGGAATGAGCACTTTGATGATATTTTCAAAGATCCAAAATGGCCAGTGAATTTTTCATATTATGTTTCATGCATATCAAAGACTGATCCTGATTCTGCTATTAAAAACGGTGAAAATGTATTTGTATTAATTCCTGTTGCACCGGATCTAAAAGATACTGCTGAAATTCGTGAGGAATATTTTGATAAAGTTATTGAGCATATGGAAGAATTATCGCAAGAAAATATTAGAGATCATATTGTTGTAAAACGTATTTTTACTCATTCAGATTTTACAGATAGATATAATGCTTATAAGGGAACTGCATTAGGACTTGCTCATACCTTAAAGCAAACAGCTATTTTTAGACCCAAGCATCAAAGTAAAAAAGTAAAAAATTTATATTATACTGGTCATTATAATCATCCAGGTATTGGTGTTCCTATGGTAATAATTTCATCTAAAATAGTTTCAGATATGATAAAGAAGACTTATGCTAATTGATAATACTATATTTCAGATATTTAAACAGGGAAGCAGAACTTACTTTTATAGTAGTTTATTTTTTCCCACTAAAATTAGAAGAAAAGTGTTTATTTTATATGCATTTGTTCGAAAAGCTGATAATTATGTTGATCAAATCCCTCAAGATAAAGATGGGTTTTATCGATTTGTTGATAACTTTGAAAAATGTTGGAAAGGAGATTCGACGGTTGATATCGTCATTGATTCTTTTGTTATTCTTGCAAAAAATCATGGTTTTAAAAAATCATGGATTGATGCCTTTTTACAATCGATGGAAATGGATTTGACTCATAAAGTTTATTATACTATGAATGACACGCTTGAATATATTTATGGTTCTGCAGAGGTCATTGGATTGTTTATGGCAAAAATTTTAGGGCTTTCTGAAAAATCCTATGAACATGCAAGATTTCTTGGTAGGGCCATGCAGTATATTAATTTCATCCGTGATATTCATGAAGATAATAAGTTAAATCGGTTATATTTTCCTAAAGATGAATTGGAATCATTTGGTTTAGATAATCTCCATGATGAGTATGTATTCAAACATAAACAGTCTTTTAGAAAGTTTATCGATGCGCAATTGGAAAGGTATTGTGGATGGCAGGAATGGGCTGAGATAGGATATAATCTTATCCCAAGACGATATTTAATTCCAGTAAAAACCGCATCTGAAATGTATAAATGGACAGGTAGGAAAATACATGAAGATCAATTTATAATTTATGAATTAAAAGTAAAACCAATGATATCTCAGATTGTGATTAAAACTTTGGTTAATATTGTAGATATTATGGTTAAAAAGGATCAGCAAGTAGAATGTGATTTAACACATTGAAATCCATGTTAACATTATTAAATAATCAATAAAAATTAATTTTATCTTAAATAATTTGATTGCAGATG
>CAZXHI010000036.1:0-4350 GCA_964640555.1 uncultured Thermoplasmatales archaeon
AAGGAATTTTTATCACATCTTAAAAAAGCATTTATTATGCAGGACGTTATGGGGTCTGATCATTGTCCCATTGGTATAGAAATTGAGGTTTAATAGGAGAAAACGTATGAAAGAATCGCTTGACTTTATATACAAAGAACAGAAGAAACTTACAAAATTTGGAGGAATAGCAGCACTTCTTGGATGGGATCAAATGACTTATATGCCCACTCAAGGGGCAGCGGAACGATCAGATCAAATATCGCTCATATCGCGACTTTCCCATGAGCGGTTTGTCTCTGATAAACTGTGGGATCATGTGAGAAAACTGGCAAGTCCGGATAATCTAGAAAAGTTAGAAAAAAAAGATAGGGCTGTTGTTTTAAGACTGGAAAAAGACATAGAAAAATCACGAAAAGTTCCATCTGATTTTGTAGAAAAAATGGCCAAAACAACAACCATTGCTTATACTGCATGGCAAGAGGCAAGAGAAAAAAGTAAGTTTTCTTTATTTGCTCCGCATCTGGAAAAAATTGTAGGGCTCGAAAAGGAGTATTGTGGATTTATCAATTTACCTGGTCCTGAATATAATAGTCTTCTTGATGACTACGAAGAGGGAATGACTGTTGAAAAATTAAGGAAAGAGTTTGACTACCTCAAGCCTCAACTTATCGATATTCTAGAGAAAATTACCTCAAGTGATATCTACAATAAACAACAAAATTTTGATAGGAAATTTGATGTTGAAAAACAAAGAGAAATATGTAATTTGATCATTAAGAAAATGAATCTTCCCAAAGAGCGGTCAAGGCTTGATGTTTCTACTCATCCATTTACCACCTCCATGGGAAACGATGATGTGAGAATCACAACAAATTTTGAACATGAAAACCCACTTTTTTCGTTTTTGTCTACAGTTCATGAAGGGGGTCATGCATTATATGAATTAGGACTTCCACAGGGTGATTTTAAAGATACGGTAATATCAGATTCTCCTTCTTTGGGATTGCACGAATCTCAGTCTCGATTCTGGGAAAATATGGTTGCTCGCAATAAACACTTTTGGAAGTATTTCTATCCGGTATTTGAAAAAACCTCTCCAGAACAGTTTAAAGATGTTGACTTGGACACCTGGTATAGGCATGTAAATCAGGTACGGCCATCATTCATCAGAGTTGAGGCAGATGAACTGACGTATTGTTTACACGTTATATTGCGATTTGAACTGGAATTGGCTCTCATCGATGGAGAAATAAAAGTATCTGAGCTGCCAGGATGCTGGAATGAAAAGATGGATGAGGTGCTTGGGGTAACTCCAAAAAATGACAAGGAAGGTGTGTTGCAGGACATGCATTGGAGTGGTGGTAGCTTTGGGTATTTTCCAACTTATGCCATAGGAACAATCTATGCATCCCAGCTGTTCAAACAACTTTCAGAGGAAAAGCCTGACACAACAGAGGAAATTGAACAGGGTGATTTCACAAGCATTCTTGCATGGCTCAGAGAGCACGTTCATAAGTATGGTTGCTTGATGTCTGCTGATGAAATAATTGAAAATACATGTGGCGAGGGGTTAAATTCCAAGGTCTTTATTGAGTATCTAAAGGACAAATATTATTCTCTTTATGAAGTGTAATTTATATTTTGTTTAAGCTCCGAATTTCTCTAGATGCTTGGCATTAGCTAAAGCCAATGGAATCAGATCTACGGCTGGGAATCTAGGTCCAAGTCCTCCAGTTATGCAGGCACGTTCTCCAAAACGATCTACTTTGTCAGGTCGGCAATATTTGGAGTAAAGTAGTGCAGGTACTGGATGCCAACTATGAGCTTTCATTAATGAAGGTGTAGAGTGATCACCCGTTACAATTATTACATCAGGATTTAAATCTAGGAGTCTCGGTATCTCCCTATCTGTTTCTTCAATTACTGAGACCTTTCGGTCGAAATTACCATCCTCGCCATAGCTATCAGTTTTTTTTACATGTAAATAGAAGAAATCATAATCATTCCAGTTATTTTCTAATGTTGTAAACTCGTCTTTTATCGTTGTCCCAGTTTCCAATATGTTCATTCCCAGTAGTTTTGCTAGGCCACGGTACATTGGATAAGCTGCAATTGCTGCGCTTTTAAGGCCAAAAGCCTCTTCAAAGGTGGGCCAGTTTGGTTTTTCGGAAAAACCTCGTAGTAGTATCATGTTTGCTGGATAGTGATCAGATAGAACATTGTTTGCCTGTTCAAGAAAATCTCTCACATAATTGGCTGTTTTTTCAGCTTCATGTGATGTTGTTTTAAAATCAAGCGGGTTTTTACCTATCTCCTGCGGATCAGTGTCATTAAGATCACCAGACAATACTTCTCCTCGCAATACGAGAAGAAGTCTGTGTTCTTTTACAGTTTCAACAAAAATTTTTACATCTGGTATTTCAATGCCACGCAAAAGTTCACAGAGCTCCTGATTTTTCTCTGTGGGGATACGTCCTGCACGCCGATCCAAAACACATCCGTTTTCATCTACTGTGCAAAAATTTCCACGAGCTGCCACGTCACCTGGTAGTAGGTCAAAACCTATGCCAAGTGCTGCCAGTACCCCTCGACCTACTTGGTATTTAACAGGATTATAACCAAATATGCCAAGGTGTCCGGGGCCGCTGCCTGGAGTAATACCAGTGCATACAGGTTGTTGTAAACCACATATGCTCTTTTTCGCTAGATTGTCCAAATTTGGGGTATTTGCCGATTCTAGTTCTGTTAGGTTGTTTTCCTCTTTTGGAAGTCCACCAATTCCATCCATTACCAACATGACAATTTTTGTATCGGACGGTTTTATTAATTTTTGAATAAAATCTAGTTCCATATCAAACTCACCACTCTCATTAAAATTCACCAGTTTATTTTATCATTGAGATGTGACTTGATAATTTAATTTTACTAATAAAGATTATGATGATTAACTAATGTCCTTTTTAACAGAACAATTTCTCTTCCAGTGATAGAAACTAAAAAGATGTAAAATTTGACAGCGTTATGAAAAAGAATTTGTTGTAAACTCAAAACATAAATATGCCGATTTATATGGCCTGGGTTATTTAAAAGGTAGAAGATTATGATTCAAAGGACTGTTCAATGCCCTAATTGTCAAAAGATATTATACTGTTCAGGTAGTCCTGGTGATGTCGTTGAAATCGTCTGTATGGGGTGTGGTACTGAGGGAAAGGTTACTTTTGAAAAGTTAATCTCGACCAAAAATGCCGCTATAGAAGTTACAAATTTAACAAAAGTATACAGCGATCTTGTTGCCGTTAACAATATCTCATTTACAGTTCAAATAGGAAAGATATTTGCATTTTTAGGACCCAACGGTGCTGGAAAAACAACAACAGTTGAAATGATAGAATCAATACGTCAACCTACCTCAGGTAACATCAAGATTTTAAGCAAAGACATCAAAACTTCTTTTAATGAAGTAAAAGAAAAGATCGCTATTCTTCCGCAGGAATTTCATTCATTTGAAAAACTCACCGTGAAAGAAACACTCGTGTATTTTTCAAGGCTTTACAAAAAAACAGCAGATGTTAACAGTATTATAGACGCTATGGATCTTAATGATGATAGAAAAAAATATTACAAGGATCTTTCAGGTGGACTCAAACAACGAGTCGGTGTTGCGATTTCTCTTGTAAACGATCCCGATATTGTTTTTCTTGACGAACCAACAACCGGTCTTGATCCAAAAGCAAGGCGTGAAGTCTGGGAGGTTATCGCAGGTTTACGAAATCGTGGAAAAACGGTGTTTTTAACCACTCATTATATGGAAGAAGCAGAGTATTTGGCTGACCATATAGCAATTATTCATAAGGGTAAAATTATTGCTGAAGGCACTCTTGATGAATTAATTAATAAACATGGGGAAGAAAGTATATTACGAATTAAAAATTGCAGTTCTAAAAATGCAGTGTATGTTTTAAAAGAGAATGGTTTTGATGCCCGTGCTGAAGGAAATGGCGATGTTGCGATCAAAATTGAGTTCAAAGAACGTGTACTTGGCGTTTTATCAATATTAAAACATGAGTGTATTGATTATGAAAATATTGATATCCGCCGTTCAAACTTGGAAGAAATTTTTCTTAAGATTACTGGTGCTAAACTTTCGGAGGCAGAACAATGAATTTTAGATTTATACTCCATGATTTGCACGCAAATATTAAAACATGGCTGCGTAGCCCAGGCACTGTTTTTTGGACTGTTTTATTCCCCGTTCTTCTCATCTTGATTTTTGGAGCAATTTTTTCTGGTGGGGGTGAAGATGAATTTAATATTGTCGTTCAGGATTTGGATAACACAACACTTTCGGAGGAGTTTGTTGCAAATCTT
>CAZXHI010000037.1:0-30628 GCA_964640555.1 uncultured Thermoplasmatales archaeon
GAATGCGAGACAATACCAACAGTGAGAAACGCATGGATAGATTATTTTCTAGAAGTTACAAAGCGATCTAAATGTATCAAAGATTAAAAAAACAAGAGAATAAAGGAAGATAACACCATCATTATCGTGATGATATTTTGATTCAAAACATAACAATTAAATAAGGTATATATATACCACAGCAGGGTGAGGTTAAAATGGATATATCTATCATAGTACCAATAGGAGGCATAGTGGCTTTACTTTTTGCAACATACCTATTTTTTACTGTTAAAAAGCAAAGTTCTGGAAACGAAAAAATGAAAGAACTTAGTGGTGCAATACGGGATGGAGCTATGGCTTTTTTGAAAAGCGAATACAAGGTACTTGTCATCTTTGTTGCAGTTGTTGCCTCGCTTTTAGGTATGGCATCATTTTTTGAGGATAGTAATATACATTGGGGTTCATCAGTAGCATTTATCATAGGAGCAATATTTTCTGCAGTTGCAGGAAACATCGGAATGCGGATGGCAACAATGGCTAATGCAAGAACCGCGGAAGGAACAAAAAAGAGTCTTGGCAAGGGACTTTCCATAGCATTTTCCAGTGGTGCTGTTATGGGTATGTGTGTGGTAGGGCTTGGGGTTCTAGGGGTATTCAGCCTGTACATGTTATTCCATAATCTTTTATCCCTTACTCCTGCTCTTACAACCAATATCTTATTTGGGTTTGGATTTGGTGCTTCATCAATAGCATTGTTTGCTAGGGTTGGCGGTGGAATTTACACAAAATCAGCGGATGTCGGAGCTGATCTTGTTGGAAAAGTAGAGGCGGGAATTCCTGAAGATGACCCACGAAACCCTGCAGTTATTGCAGATCAAGTAGGTGACAACGTCGGCGATGTTGCAGGTATGGGTGCAGACCTTTTTGAGTCATATGTTGACTCCATTATTGCAACTATGGCACTCGCAGCAGTTGCAGGAGGATTTGCAGTTACCACTTATGGAGATAAAGCCATTATTTTACCATTAGTTATTGCAGGTATGGGCATATTTGCTTCAATTATTGGTACCCTTGTAGTAATCATGGGCAAAGGAAAAAATATCTATGGTGTATTGCGCAATTCCCTTTTTATAAGTACTGCGATAACTGCAGTATTCGCTGGTGTTGCAACATGGTATATTCTAGATGGGGAAATGAGTCCATTTTTTGCTATGATTGCAGGACTTGTTGCAGGTATCGTAATTGGTCTTAGCACCGAATATTATACATCTGAGAAAAGAAAACCTGCTCAGAGTATTGCAGATGCTTCAAAAACGGGTCCTGCTACTGTAATAATACAAGGCATGACAACAGGTATGTTAAGCACAGTTATACCCATTATAGCAGTAGTTATTGCTATGCTCGTTGCCCATCATTTTGCAGATTTTTATGGCGTAGCCATTTCAGCAGTTGGTATGCTTAGTATCCTTGGTGTTTCTTTAGCAACTGATTGTTATGGCCCTGTTGCAGATAATGCACAAGGAATATCAGAGATGGCAGGAATGGGAACAGAAGTACGTGAGAGAACCGAGCAACTTGATGCTGTAGGTAACACTACTGCAGCAATGGGAAAAGGGTTTGCGATTGGTTCGGCTGCAATTACATCTCTTGCACTTATATTTACATATATGATAGCAGCTAATGAACTTCTTATCCCAGCTGGTAAAACACTTGAATTATCCTTAGGCAACCCCAAGGTAATTTCTGGCGTATTCATTGGCGCAATGCTTCCATTTGTTTTTACTGCTCTGACTATGGGTGCCGTAGGTCGTGCAGCATATGCCATGGTAGAAGAAGTTCGTTATCAATTTAAGAAATTTGACCTCTTAAATAATGATAAGAACAAACCAGATTATGCCAGGTGTGTAAAAATTAGTACTAACCGTGCATTAAAAGAGATGATATTCCCCAGTTTACTAGCAGTTGTTTCCCCAGTTATAATAGGTCTAATTCTTGGCCCTGAAGGACTAGGTGGACTATTGGTTGGTTCTATTGCCACTGGTTTTCTTCTAGCGGTGTTTCTTGCAAATGCAGGTGGTGCATGGGACAATGCCAAAAAATATATTGAATCTGGTAATCTGGGTGGCAAAGGATCAGATGCTCACAAAGCTACGATTATAGGAGACACCGTAGGTGACCCTTGCAAAGACACTTCAGGACCGTCCCTTAATATCCTTATCAAGCTCATGTCAATCGTGTCATTGGTATTTTTACCACTGATCATTGCATTCAGTGGATAGATTAAAAAGCAAATCCTAATATTAAATGCAATTGGTATAAAACATTCAAAAAGCATATAAGGAACAAATATATTTCAAGACGTCTATTTATCCTGTAGAGTAGTGATTTAAATGTATGTCATGATGAAAGTTGAAGATACGATAAGAATACTTCCTGAGAGATTCGGCGAAAATCTTGATGAAGCGGTTAGAGAAATTGTGCAGAAGAGTTTTGAGGGGACAACGAGAAAAGATCACGGCATAATTATAGCGGCTAACAACATAGAACCGGTTGGCGATGGAATAATCATCCATGGGGATGGAGCAATGTACCAAAAAGTAGCTTTTGATGCATTGATGTTTAAGCCAGAACTACAGGAAGTCGTGGATGGTATAGTATGTGAAATCGTGGAATTTGGAGCCTTTTGCCATATTGGCCCCATTGATGCATTGATACACATGAGTCAAATCATGAATGACTATGTTGAGGTAGATGCAGAGAATGAAATAATCACCGGTAAAGAAAAGAAGATGACGCTTAAAACAGGTGACCCAATTAGAGCAAGAATTGTTGCTGTGAGTATAAATGAGCTGTCTGCAAGAGAGAGTAAAATTGGACTTACCATGAGGCAGCCGAACCTTGGAGCACATGAATGGCTAAAAGAACCGGAAAAAGAAGAGAAAGGAAAGGAAGAAGAAAAAGATAAAAAGAAAAAGAAAAGGAAGGGAAAGAAGTGAAAAATCTCAATGCCTGTAAAAACTGTCATGTGCTAACAGAAAAAAATATCTGTCCTACCTGTTCAGTTCCCACATCAAAAAGATGGAGGGGTTATGTTATTATCAGAGACCCTTTAAACTCCCAGATTGCTGAAAAGATGAATATCACAAAACCTGGCAAATATGCATTAAAGGTTAGGTAATGGACGATATTTTGTATTCATTGCCAGATGATTTACGTGATAAGTTAAAGGAGCCAATAGGGCTGCTTGTAAATGAAGAAGAACTTCTGAGATTACTGGAGAAGGAAGAGCACATTGTTTCTGTAGGGGATCAGGTAACTTACACTCTTTTAAAGAATGATATTGAACCTATTTTTTGTGTTGTTGATTTCAAAATAAAGAGGAAACATTGTTCTAACGACATTAAAGAAAAGATACAATCATTTGGTAAAAAAAGAGTGATAATAAAGAATCCTCCGAGATGCATATCGGGTAATCTATGGAACGTTATAGAAGCTGCATTTGATAATTTAGAGAAAAGCTCCCTACGAATTGAAATTGATGGAGAAGAAGATTTAGCAGCACTTCCTGCCATATTATTGGCCCCTGGAGACGTAACTATAATATATGGATTGCCGAATAAGGGGGTCGTAGTAGTTAAAGCCACTAAAGAACATAAGAGAAAAGTAAAAGAGATACTAGATAAGATGTGAGTATCATGGAAATGGAAATTGATTCAAAGAAAAATAACCCTCTGTTTGACAGAACTGAAGTTCATTTTACAATTCAACACGAGGGTGAAAAAACACCAAACCGAGAGATTATACGCAGCGAACTAGCTGAAAAGCTCAATGCAAAGAAAGAGAATATTATAATTAATGATATTCAGTCAAGTTCCGGCATTCAGAAGAGCACAGGATACGCTAAGATATATTCCTCCGTGAAAAAAGCCGAAGAAATGGAGAGAAAACATATCCTAAAGAGAAACAAAATCAGCGGAAAGAAAGAAAAGAAGGAAGGAGAAAAGGCAGAAACCGCAGAAGAACCACCCAAAGAGGAAGAAAAACCAGCTGAAAAGAAGGAGCAGAAATGAAAGGTAGAGAGATATTCAAGGTTGAGGGTGACAAGATTACCCGTTTACGAAGACATTGCCCAAAATGTGGAGAGGGTGTATTTTTAGGCGAACATAAAAATCGTGTTAGCTGCGGAAAATGTGGATACACAGAGTTTAAAGGTGGAAGTAAGGAAATATCCAAGCCTATTGAAACTGAGGGGAAGCCTGCAAAGCCATCCAAATAACCAAAAGAAGGGTAACAAAAAAACAGATGACAAACGAAAGACTATCGATTGGCATCTTTTTTTATCATATTTTTTATTAGAGAAGAATACATTTCCTATTTAGTGTTGGGTCTGTAGTGTAGCCTGGATATCACCGGGGCTTCCGGAGCCTCTGACCCGGGTTCGAATCCCGGCAGATCCGCTATTTTTCTCGGAGAAACTTTGCTCAACAAGCCCCCTTTTTTGGACTTGTTGTGCAATACTAAAAGAGACGCGCAATCCTCTGATGCTTTCACGTTTAAGGGTACGACTCAGCCACGATCATTAGTATCATAATTTAAAATAGAATTTATAATTATATCTGGTTTAGTTGCAAATGCAGTGGTTAATGTTATCTAAAATACTTGGAGTGAACCCCCAATAGTATACAACAAGTTAAGGTAATAAAATCTATTTGGGGGTATGAAATGAAAAGGAACCGTAGAAGATTTTCAAGAGAATATAAAATTAGTGTTTTAAGAGAAATTGAGAATGGGACAAAACAAGCAGAGGTTTGCCGGAAATATGATCTTCATCCTGTTTTGGTTAACAAATGGAAAAAGATATATGAAGAATATCCGGACACAGCTTTTAGCGGGAAAGGAAATCTTTACAAAGAAGATGCAAAGATTGCAGAGTTAGAACGACTCGTCGGCAAGCTCTATGCTGAAAATGATTTTTTAAAAAAAGTCTTGAGCATGTTGGAGAAAAGAGCCAAGGAGGAAAGATAAACAATGAAACGGAGGGCAAATATATGATGATTCGGCAACATTGCAGCTTTAATGATTCCCTTACAATCTCTGATGCAGCACGTCTATTGAATATCAACAGATTTGGATATTATAAATGGTTGCAGAACAATGGTCCAGATCCTGTTTTAATTCGATATGAAATGGAAATCAAAGATGAGATGCAAAAGATAGCCGTTGAGTTCCCAAGGTATGGCTATCGTAGGATGACAATTGAACTCTATAATCGTGGTTTTCATGCCAATCATAAACGAGTTCCTCGAATGATGCAAGAGGACAATCTTCTCTGTGCGAGGAAGCATTTTAAGCCTCTTACAACAGATTCAAATCATAATCATAAGGTGTATCCAAATTTGATTAGAAACCTAAAAATTACGCAGTCTAATCAGGTTTGGGCAAGTGATATTACCTATATTCAATTGATTGATGAATTTGTCTATCTGGCTGTTGTGTTGGATCTTTTCACAAGGAAATGCATCGGTTGGAAGCTTGGCAGACATATTGACACGGAATTGACACTTACCGCACTTGCTCAAGCTCTTGAACAACGATGGACTCCCAGTTTACAGGGTCTTATCCATCATTCAGATCAGGGTGTTCAATATGCTTCAAATCAATATGTTGATCTTTTGAAAGACCATGATTTTCAGATCAGTATGAGTCGAAAAGGGAATCCATATGATAATGCCTTTGTTGAAAGTTTCATTAAGACATTGAAATACGAAGAAGTATATCTCAATGAATATGAAACTTTTTCAGATGCATTAGTAAATATTGGAAGATTCATTGATGATGTGTACAATAAAAAACGATTACATTCATCGCTTGGATATAAATCACCTGATGATTTCGAGCGGGAGGTAAATATAAATATATTAACCTAACTACTTGTATACTAACAGGGGTTCAGTCCAACTTTTATATATGTATATAATTATTAATCATACTATTTCATTTAAATTATCCATAAAAATATAGAAAAACTATATATTATGGTCTTCTTATTAACAATATGGAGGTAGATTAAAAAATGAAGAAATATTTTTTATGTTTAATTGTAAGTTTTGTTTTATTATCAACATTTATACCAATAAGCGAAACTTCTGCTACAACAGATTTAGAAACTAAAGAAAATGAAATCCGTATGCATTGTTTGAAATGTGATAAATCACCAACAATCATCGATGATGCTGATTCTGATGATAAAAACCCTATAAAACCAGATATCATCAATGCCCCCTCTAGTTTCAGTTGGCTTGATTATATGGGTGAGAACTGGGCGACACCTGCAAAGGACCAGGGAAACTGTGGCAGTTGCTGGGACTTTGCAGCGATTGGTGGTCTAGAATGTATTATAAGCATTAGAGAGAACTGTGCAGGACTTGACCCGGATCTATCAGAACAATATGTTTTATCATGTCTACCACGAAGTGGTAGCTGCATGGGTGGAAATGCAAGACTTGCTTATAAATACATTAATCGAACAGATGATAAGGGAAATTATTGCAATGGAGTAGTTATAGAATCTTGTATGCCATATCAAGCAGATGACGAGATTGAATGCTCTGATAAGTGCAGCAATTGGGAGGAAATGCTCATACCAATCCTTGATTATGGGTATTGGTATCCTGATGGAAGCCCTGAAGACAGAGAAGCAATTAAGTCACAGATTATGGAACATGGACCAGTTGTTACAACCATGATGTTTACCTATTATGAACATGGTGAGAACAACCTTGAGGAATGGGGTTGGACTCATAGTTCCCCTGATGCTTATTATCCTTATCCTGGTGAAACAAATAAGGCGAATCATCAAGTAGTCCTTGTAGGCTGGAAGGATGACCAAAATATTGGTAATGGTGGTTATTGGATTGTAAAAAACAGTTGCAGCTCAGAATGGGGATATAACGGTTTTTTCAACATTGAATATGGTAGTTTAAACATTGACAGTATCGAAATAACCTGGGTAGAGTATGACCCTGAATTGTATAATAACTGGACCCCAAAAGTATATGCTGGGGGAATTTATCAGGGAACTGTTGATGAGGAGTTAAGTTTCGATGGAAGTAAAACCACTGATCCAGAGAAAGATATCAATGATTATCTGTGGGATTTCGGCGATGGAACGAAGAAAAATGGTGTTGTACAAACACACTCATATGAAGAGGGGGGGATATATCCTGTTTCTTTAACTGTTACAGATAGTAATGGCAACGTTGGCATTGATGAAACCTGGGCTTTTGTTGATAAAACTAACAGTCCACCGGATGCACCTGTTCTCAGGGGAAAGAAAAGAGGAGAAAGAGAAACAGAATATGAATACACATTTTATGCAAATGACCCAGATGGTGACGATATATATTATTATTTAAACTGGGGTGATGCATACTGGACTGGTACCTGGCATCCATGGATAGGACCATACAAATCAGGTGAACAGGTAACACTTACCAATATTTGGGATACAGATGGAGACTATGTAGTACGAGTAAAGGCAAAAGACAATTATGATGCTAAAAGTAATTGGGCGACACTACCAGTGAAAATCCCTTACGGTAAAAACATACAAACACCTTTAATTCTGAGGTTGATTGAATATTTCCAAGGATTGCCGATGATATTAAATCTATAATATTCTATATCATCAGTAAAATTTAAATTAATCCTAATGTTTATCATAATGGGGGACTTATAATGAAAAATAAAATTAAAACAGGCATAATTATCATCTTGTTAATCGGATTGAACTTATCTTTTATAAGTGTGAATGCAAGGAATACTAAACAATCAACTACAAAACTTAACGATGAAATATTCTACGTTGGAGGTGATGGACCTGGAAATTACAGTACAATTCAGGAAGCACTTGATATATCTGATGATGGAGATACAATATTTGTATATTCAAAAAACACACCTTATTATGAAAATATAATCATTGAAAACACAGTACTCTTGTTAGGTGAGGATAAAGAAACAACTATAATTGATGGAGAGCTAATTGGTTCAGTTATTAAAAACCTGGCAGATAGTGTTTTAATCAGTGGTTTCACTATTCAAAACAGTGCAATGAACAGATCCGAATATTCAGGGATAGAGTCACATGGTTCTAATAATTATTATGTTGGTAACATCTTGTTGAACAACAAAGTAGGCGTTCATATTCTTAATGGTGATAGTAATACGGTTGCCTATAATTTTATCAGTGGAAGTCAAACTGAGTCAATATGTATTCATACATCATATAATGTTGCTCATAGGAATAACATTGAGGGTAATGCACATGGTATATGGCTTCAGAAGGATGCAACAGTTAATGAGATAAAGCAGAACAATTTCAAAGACAACGAAGTTTACAATGCAGCGGTAAACAAAGCAAGAAAAAATCTTTGGGATGAAAATTATTGGGATGACTGGATTGGTTTAAAAATATCTTTTCTTAATTTTTTACCAAAGGGCATAAAAGGTTTTTTCGGTTTTTTCAGATGGTTTAACCTTGACTGGAACCCGGCATTGGAACCATATGAAATAACTAATCATCCACTGGCGATAATGGATACAACAATGGGTGAGATGGTACTTGAACTATATACTGATAAAATGCCAATTACCAGTGAAAACTTCATAAAACTATCAAAAATCGGGTTCTTCACAGAACTGGTATTTCATAGAGTGATTGATGATTTCGTAATACAAGGCGGAGGATATTACGCAAATGGTACAAATAAAAAAAGCCCGTATGACCCCATAGTCTTGGAGATTCACCCAGAGGTTATGCATGTTGATGGTGCTATTTCCATGGCTAGGACAAACGATCCAAACAGTGCAACAAGTCAATTTTTCATCTGTGATGGGCCACAACATCGACTTGACGGAAATTACTCAGCATTTGGAAAGGTGATAAACGGCCTTGATGTATTACGTAATATAGCATCTGTTGAAACTAAAACAAGGTATTTCATGAAAAACTGGCCAGTTGATGACATAATAATCAATAGTGTAACTATTCTCGAGGTATGATTAGTTTCCTATTAGTTTATTTATTTTAATTTTGTCCCGGCTCCATACCATAATAGATAATTAATTATTGAAGAGTGACCTCCATCCCTAAAAATCAACAGGTTCAAAAACTGCATTATGTTGCTGAAAATCCCCTCCGCTGACTTGTTTATATTCTGACAGATTGTTCTCTAAATTCCAAGGGAAAATCCAGTCAACAGACTCAAAAGATTCCGTAAGCACCCCCTAGAAGCAAGTTAATATGACAATCAACATCATTCTAAAGAAGCGTAGGTAAATTTAATATTCCTGCAAAAATAGTCAAAAATGCAAAACCAAGTGCAAAGAAAATATACTCCACATACATAATTGACCAAGCGTGGATGTTCTCTAAGGTCTTACTCTCAGTATCGCCCTTAACCATCAAATAAAAAATAAAACAAGAGAGAAACGCCAACAAAGTCAAAGGCCATAAATAAGACTCTAGAAAACCTACATTAATCAAAGCAGGAATAAAAACTAAAGGAAAGAACATAAAGGGAAAAGAAATCAAAGCCGTCTTCTTAACACCAAAAGTATTAATCAAAGTACGAATGCCTGTTGCTTTATCTGCCTCACTATCAACAATATCCTTGGTAGACATACCGCCAATAAAGAATAACATAGCAATTGCTCCAATAATCAAAGGCTCTCTCTGAAAAGGATCACCAAAAACACTCCAACCCGCAAGAATTCCAATAAGACCACGGGGAATAGCAATCCAAACTTGATTCAAAAAAAGATACTGTTTCATCCTTGGTGGAAGTGAATAAGTAACAGTAAAAACCATTATGAGGAAAACAAAAAAACCGAACCAAACATTAACCGTAACGGCCCTTAGTAAAGCAAAGAGATACAGGATATAAGCAAGACTTTGTGCCTCATCCGGCTTAATAATACCACGAGGGATTGGACGATATGGTTTGGAAATACGATCTCCCTCCCAATCAGTAGCCTGGTTCAAAATATTAGAAGCAGCATTCACGAGCGCCAATGTAAGACTGGCATTACCAACGGTCACCCACCAATCAGAAGGCACAGCTACATTATTGTACACCAGACTTGCAACTATTATAGACATTGATACAATAAACGGCGCAAGCAAAGTAAATGGACGTAATAAATCAATATAACCACGGACATGTTTAGAAAGAATCTTCGCTTTACTGTAGGGATCCTTCATTGTAAGTTTACCGAGGCCCTTACCATCATCACCTAAACTACCATGCTTGTCCATTGTCTACGTGTATCAATAATAGTATTAAATGTTTTTTCCAAAAAGCTCCTAGCAAGATTCAAATTTCAACTATGATATTTTTTAACTAAAAAATCTTCAAGTAGTCTAGCTGAATTCAAGGCACAATTAACACCGATACCCATAGCTTTCACACAATCTCCAATGATAAACAGATTCTCAACAGGTGTTGTTATCTCTGGCTTTTCATTGTCAATAGTTTTTGCAACACCATCAAGGTGCCACACTGCTGGATAAATCGCCCAATTTAAATTTAAGCGGAAATCACCTAGGAGATATTCAAGATTTTTATCCAGTAATCCCCTGAGAGTTTCGAGTGTTTTTTTATCTCTAGCTTCATCAGGAGTACAAATAATATAGGATTGAATGAGATAGTCAGATTGGGGTGCAATACCTGATTCTGGTACAGCTGCCATAAAATCAATCATTCCAACAGCATCATTCCCGTCAATACCAACATCTCTTTCAATAAAATGAAAAGTCTTACCAAGTAGACTAGAGTCGACTTTCCTTAGAGAGTAATATGCACATAGGCTACCTGTTCCTCTAAGTGATTTAATACCTTCAACATATTCTTTTGGAAAATGCTTTTCATCGGCAATTTTGAAAAGATCTTGTACAAGAATATTTGAAACAACAGCGTCAAAAGAATATTTTTTATCTCCTACAAGGACACCTGTTGCTTTATTTTCATGGATGATGATTTCTTTAACAGGAGTTTCCAGATGTATTTCTCCGCCATTTTGAGTTATATACTTAGCTAATTTTTGATGTATGCTATTTAGACCATTTTTAGGATAACCCACTGGTTTTGATCCTTTATACAGATTCCTTTGAGACCGAAACATTTCCCCAGTTGAAATAAGATCAAGATTATTTATGGTTGTAATAGAACGAGAAAATATCTCAAGTATCAACTTCATTTTACCTCGCCCATATGCATTTATTGTCTCTGTAATTGATACACCATCCAATCGTTTCATTGTTTTCTCACTTGCAAAAAGAAGACGGAAAATATTTGGAAGTATCTTGAGCTTATCAATTCTTGAGAGAAAGGGAAAATCAAACCCATTTTCTTTTATGAGTCCCACATGTGATTCAAGTATCTCAACATGATCATCAAGCTTAGAGAGAACACCGTTGATATTGGAAAGTACCCCGCCACCAATTGCATGATATCCAAGATCTAATTTGTATCCTTTTAGCATATCTTTATCAAAAATTGTTTTTAAATCTGGTTCAGAAAATGGTACGTTCATATGAAATCTTGATAACAGTTCCTTGTATTTTTCAAGGGTAACCAACGATAGATCATCAAATGAGAGTGCTCTACCACCAATCAATGATTCCTTTTCAAATATTGTTACTTTATGGCCTTGTTTTGTAAGCAAGGCACCGGCAGTAAGACCGCCAATTCCAGCACCAATGATACATACCTCTGATTTTTTTCCGTTAACCATCTACATCCTCGGTTTAAATAGTTTTTCTCCAAGTAAAGGTGCAAATCCTATGTACCACACTATTGGAAAAACAATCAATATAATCGAATACATCGTACCAATAACTGAAATGAGCATTATGGGAACCAAAGAATACCGTAAAAATGATTGTATGCCAATATATTTTCTAATGGTATTTCTATCAAATGTTTTTATGGACAACAGTTTAACACTAAAGTATATCGCTCCAACAGTTGCTATAGCCAATATAATAAGTTGCCATATGTAGTACCCATATCCATAAAAAATGAAGGGAACAAACAAAAGAAACGCTGAAAAAGATCGTATCCCCATTCCAAATACTTTAAAATAGAGAGGAATAAAAATCTTGTCTCCATCGATCTTTACACCTGAACTAAGCGCAATATTTTTTACCCCCATCATATAGTCATGATCTGCATCTTTAATTCCACCTTCAACGGCATTCATATGTGTTAAATTATTAAACGTCAGAAGAAAAATGATCCATGTAAAGACCGTTGGTTCACCAAATGAGAGTGCACCGAAGAGAAAAACAAATGCCACAGATATTGCAACGATGAAATCCGATCCGACAATTTTTTTTCCATAAAGATTATAGAAACTTCCTAGAATTCCAGCCAAAAAGATACATATCAGAGCAGCAAATTTAAAATTATCAAGAGTTTCTCCACGCCATAGTATAAATATAAATAGGAATGTAAAAAGAATTGAGAAAACACATATTGCAATGGCATTTTTTTTTGATATATCACCGCTAACTAATGGTTTTCCGTGTAACTCATTTATTAGTTTATCAAGTTCTACATCAGCATAATCGTTGAGAACAAACCCATAAATTGCTACAAAAGCACCAATAACAAAAAGAATTACAAGATTGTAAAAATCATAGACACCCACTGTTAATGCAGCAATAACTGGAGGAATTGCAAGACCTCCAAGTCCCGGAATGCGAAGTAGTCTTGCATACGCAGCAACCTTATTCATTAGATTTTGGAAAAAGATGATGCTATTTGAGCTTTTCTGACAGAATTACATGGTCTTTGGCTGTAAAACTGTTCCGTGCAAAATGATATTTGAAAGAATGAAACCCAATGCAGGGAAGAATACTATCAGACCTGCCCATGGATTTAGACTCATTAGCATTATGGGCACAAGTGCAAAGTTAGTTACATAATGAAGTCCTATAAATTTCCTGGCTTTAGAACGTTCAAAATGTTTCATTGAAAGAAGTTTATGAGATAAAACAAACATTAATATTGCGATAAAAGTCAGCATAACCCATTGAAAATATTGTAAAAACGAAGGATTATCTATCTTCCAAACGATGAAAAACGGAAGAAACACTATTAACATATCTGCCAGTTGGATGGAATAAGCAAATATTTTAAAGCGTAAAGAAACTTTTAGTGCCCCATCAATAATTCTCACTCCCATTTTTATTGCAGTTGTCTTTGCTCCTTTCTTAAAATCGTTTTCAATATCTTTCATTCCACCTGCAACAACTTGCATAAATAGCACCTGAATAGAACCCAATATACAAACTATCCATGCCAGTTTAGTGATATCATAAATGCTTTTTAATGGAGTTTTTCCATAAAATGCCCCATATAGAATCAGGAAGAAAACACCTAATGCAACAAAGATATCCATAAACGGAAATTTCTTACTTATCAAATCATACAATGCTATAAAAAATGCTGATACTGCTAGAATTGCAATCGGAATAAGATTCTCATTTGTAACTGCAATATATAATGCAATGATAAAAGCAACAAACATCGATGCGAAGGCAAATATCCATGCCTTTTTTATAGAGATTGTACCACTTATGAGTGGACGGTCACTTATTTCTTCTGAGGACTTATCAATCCTGTAATCAATTATATCATTAAAAACAAATCCAAAGGTGTGCCCTAGAAAACCTACCAGAAATAATAGAAAAAGAATGAAAATATTATATTGCTCCATGGCAATGGCACCCATAACTGGAGATATACCTGTTAATACAGCATTGAATGATCTCGCAAGTTTTAGATATTCTCGCATCATTTGAGATTCAAGAAGAAAAAAATAGAATAAAAAACCATCGATATGAAAATGGATCCATCAACCGCCTCATTTTCAGAGGGTTAAATCACAGTTCGTACAACAGTTGTCTGCCGTAAACTATGTATATCCTTTCTCTATAGCGGTCTTGATAATCCTTAGGAGATATAAACCAATGTCAAAAAGAGATATGAAAAGAATCCTTGTAACTGGAGCCGTTGGGCAAATTGGCTCTGAGCTGACAATGGCACTTCGTGAAAGATATGGTAACGATAACGTGCTAGCAACTGGTAGAAAAACCAAGCCAAGTGAGACTTTGTTAGATTCAGGACCATTTGAATTTATTGATATTTGTAAAAGAGAAACTGTTGAAAAAGTCGTTGACGAATATGACATCGATACCATCTACAATATGGCGGCCATTCTTTCAGCAACAGGCGAAGAAAGACCCCTACTTTGTTGGAATGTGAACATCAATGGAATGTACAACATTCTTGAGATCGCACATGAACGTGATTTAACCCGGATATTTGTTCCAAGTTCAATTGCTGCATTTGGTCCAGAAACACCGCAAGACAACACCCCTCAAGAAACAGTGTTGAAACCAAAAACAATGTACGGCGTAACAAAAGTGGCAGGAGAACTCCTTGGAGATTATTATTTTAAGCGATTTGGTTTGGATATCAGAGGCATAAGATACCCTGGTATAATTAGTAGCGAAACGCTTCCGGGCGGTGGAACAACAGACTATGCTGTTGAGATATTTTATGAAGCAATCAAAAACAAGAAATATACTTGTTTTGTAAAAAAAGATACAGTATTGCCAATGATGTATATGCCTGATTGTATAAAGGGAACTATTGATCTTATGGAGGCGGACATTTCAAAACTGAAGCACCATTGTGATTTTAATCTAACTGCTATGAGTTTTTCAGCAGGTGAACTAGCAGATGAAATAAAGAAGCACATCCCTAAGTTCAAGTGCGATTATAAATCTGATTTCAGACAAGCTATTGCAGATACATGGCCTAAAACAATCGATGATAGTGCCGCACGCAAAGAATGGGGTTGGAAACCAGATTATGATCTAGAGGTTATGACAAAAGATATGCTAGAAAAACTCGGTAAACGACACGAAGAAGGAAACCTCTAAATTTGCTGGCTATTGAAGCATCTGTAGAAAGTTTTATTTGCTAAACTACATTCCAATTCACACATAACTCGTGAGGTGAGCCCAATATGGCCGAATTAGAAGAGATTGAAGAATATATGAATAATGGTAGCATAGAAGCTATTAAGGACTATTTAGGCGAGGAATCTGATTATCTGCTAGAGTATACTTGCGATAAAATACGAAAGGAATCACTTTATCTACCAAGTCACGATTTTATCGACAGGACATTTGTTGATTCGGACAGACCGACACAAGTTCTAAGGAATCTCAAATCGATTTTTAATCATGGTCGATTAGGTGGAACTGGATATGTCTCAATACTCCCTGTTGATCAGGGAATCGAACATTCTGCTGCAGCATCCTTTACTCCAAATCCAATGTATTTTGATCCCGAGAATATAGTAAAACTTGCAATAAATGGAGGTTGTAACGCCGTTGCATCAACCCTTGGGGTCCTTGGTGCAGTATCCAGAAAATATGCCCATAGAATACCGTTTATAGTAAAAATCAATCATAACCAGCTCCTTACATATCCAAATAAGTTTGATCAGATAATGTTTGCAGATGTCGATCAGGCGTGGGAAATGGGAGCAGCAGCAATTGGCTGTACAATCTACTTTGGATCGGAAGAGTCCAATAGGCAAATCCAAGAGGTCAGCGAGGCGTTTAAGTATGCACATGAGATGGGTATGGCTACTGTATTGTGGTGTTACCTTAGAAATCCTTCTTTTAAAGTCGATGGAAAAGATTACCATGCCTCTGCGGATCTCACAGGTCAGGCCAATCATTTAGGGGTTACAATCGAGGCAGATATAGTTAAACAGAAGCTTCCAACAATAAACGGTGGATATGTCGCACTTAACCAAGATGGTGTCAAATATGGAAAAATGGACAATAGAGCATATAGCGAACTTGCTTCAGATCACCCAATAGATCTTACGAGATATCAGATTGCCAACTGTTATATGGGTAGAATTGGTCTTATTAACTCTGGTGGTGCTTCTGGCAATGATGATTTTGCCCAGGCCATAAGAACAGCTGTTATCAATAAACGTGCTGGTGGAACCGGTCTAATCTCTGGTAGAAAGGCATTTCAGAGACCAATGGAGGAGGGCATAAAACTCCTAAACAGCATTCAGGATGTTTATCTCTGCGAAGATGTAACTATTGCATAGTTACACCATTTTTCTTTTCTAAAATTGGCGGGCAATTCCCCAACCTGTTGTAGTTGTATCCATTTCTAGCTCTTTTATCAGTAAATCACCATATTCCATAGTGAAAAATAGGTGTTTTAAATGAATACTTTTATAATTATCATTTTCATTACAGCATCGGATGCATAGTTCTCCTATGAATTGGAGGGAAAAAATTGGCTAAAATAACAGCATATGACCTAGCAAAAAAGCAAAAAGAAATCTCTGTAGCAGAGTTCTTCGAAAGAAATAAACATATATTGGGATTTGGCAATCTAACCAGAGCACTAATCACCAGTGTCAAAGAAGGAGTCGATAATGCCCTCGATGCATGCGAAGAGGCAGACATTCTTCCAGACATCTATGTCGAAATTCAAAACCATGAAGATGAAGAATGCAAAGTTATCATTGAAGATAACGGTCCAGGTATTGTGAAAAAACAGATTCCACATATTTTTGGGAGATTGCTTTATGGATCTAGATTTCATGCTATTAGGCAGAGTCGAGGTCAACAGGGGATAGGCATCTCTGCAGTGGTATTATATGGTCAGTTAACAACAGGAAAACATGCAAAGATTATATCAAAAGCAGAGGAAGACAGACCTGCAGCAGTCATGGAACTTGCCATTGATACTAATCGAAATCGTGCCGAAGTTATAAATCGAGAAATCATGCATTGGGATAAACCAACAGGAAGTAGAGTAGAAATAAGCATTATGGCAGATTACAAAAGAGGTAAACGTTTTGTACATGATTATCTGCAAAGTACCTCTATTGTAAACCCTCATGCACAAATAATTTTTAAAGAACCTGGTGGAACCAAACACATCTTTGAAAGAACATCTGAGGTGTTGCCTAAGAAATCTGTTGAAGTTAAACCACATCCATATGGAGTTGAACTTGGAACTCTTATCAAAATGGCCAAACATACTAAGAGTCGGAAGCTCTCCTCATTTTTGAAGACTGAGTTTAGCAGCATGGGTAGCAGAACAACTGATGCAGCATGTGAAAAGGCACAGCTGGATAAAAGCCTTAATCCCAAGAACGTGACTCGGGATCAATTTCTGGCATTACACAAGGCATTTAAGAAAGTTAAGATTATGGCACCCTCTACAGATTGTCTTTCACCCATTGGCGAAACACTAATTAAACGTAGTTTAAAGCATGAAACAAAAGAGATTTCTCCAGAATTTATAATTACAGCATCTAGACCACCCTCAACATATTCTGGTAATCCTTTCCAAGTAGAGGTAGGACTTGTCTATGGTGGTAGCTTACCAAAAGATAAACAAGTGAGATTATTTCGTTTTGCAAATCGAGTGCCACTATTATATCAACAGGGTGGTTGCGCAACAACTACTGCAGTTTCCTCAATAGATTGGAGGAGATATGGCCTTGATCAACCGTCTGGAAAGGGAATTCCCACAGGACCTGCAATTTTCTTTGCCCATTTATCATCAACCCTTATACCATTTACATCAGAGAGCAAAGAAGCAATAGCCGATATTCCTGAGATTGAAAGTGAGATCAAGCTTGCATTTAGAGAATGTGCAAGAAAAGTACAACGTCACATACATAAGAAAGTCAGGCGGAAAAAGACTCGGGAGAAATTTGACCTGATTACAAAGATTCTGCCAGAGATCGCTAAAAAATCGGCAAGCATGTTGAACAAGCCAGTACCATCTTTAAATGAGGTTATAACTAAAATTATGGATGTAGTATGGATTGAAGACCTCATTGAATATGAAAAAACCTCAGGAAAACCCGTTCAGACGACATTGATAGAAGACTCAGAGGAGGGACATAAAGAAGGGATCATTACAAAGAGTAATATCATGGTAGTAAACTACATGCGTAAACCGCAGAAATTCAATCTATATGTGGTTATCCCAGAGGATGCTGTTGTTGGGACGGTAACTCCCAAGCCTACCAGAATTGCAAGTAACTACATAAAATGGAATTTAGATTCAATTCCACCAACAGATAAAATTGATGTCCATTTTGAGCTTGCAGGCCTAGGAAAAGGAGATTTTGATGAAAACGATATGTATATTGAAAACATAAACCCATCTTATGTTATAGGAGCGGATAAATGGGAGGGGGAGTAAAATGACAAAAAAAGATTATACTAATGTAATCAGCAAGATAGATATGGTTGCATCAAAGATTTATGATGACTTTGAGAAAGCCGATATACCATATCTCCAGCTACCCACACGTACTAAAGCAAATATAAAATTTGATGATAAATTTAGCGTGTGGAAATATGGAAAAAACACGACTGAGAGATCTGCGAAATCGCTTGATGGAGCATATATGCTGCTTCGTACGATGTATATGGTAGATTTTATAAAAACTATGATAAAGACAAGCAAATCTTCAACACTTAGGGAGATGTATTATATATCCGAAGGATGGGACCTTGCTAAATTTCACTCCCAACCAGAGTCGAATTCACTTGCAGAAGATCTAGAGGTTATAACAAGCTGCATGAGGGAAGATTTCAAACTTAGACCTGAGGAGGATGGAGCAAGAGTTATTGGAAATCTCACAATTGAAGAGGTGACACGAAACAAAACAAAAAAGAAAATTCACTGTCAGGATGATGTTGGTGATTCAGGATATTCGATTCCATATAATGTCGAACCGGAGAAAATATCATTTAAAGGCATAGACGCCGATTTTATCATTGCAATAGAAACAGGAGGTATGTTTGATAGGTTGGTGGAAAATGGATTTGATACTTCCAGTCGAGCTATTCTTGTTCATTTAAAAGGTCAGCCAGCCAGATCTACAAGACGATTCATCAAGAGGCTCAGTGAAGAGAAAAAGATTCCAGTTCTTGTTTTTACTGATTGTGATCCTTGGAGTTATAGAATATTTGCAAGTGTTGCATACGGCGCCATTAAAACAGCACATATCTCTGAATATCTTGCTACGCCTTCTTCCCAATATCTTGGTGTCACACCATCAGATATAGAAAACTATGATCTTCCAACGGATAGTTTAACGAAGGAGGATATTAAATCTTTAAAAAGTGAGCTCACAGACCCAAGATTCCAGGATCCATTTTGGAAAGGGGAAATTAAACTCCAGCTTAAACTGGGAAAGAAATCTGAGCAGCAAGCTCTAGCAAAGTATGGTCTTGATTATGTGACAGATACATATCTTCCAGAAAAACTAGCTGAAATGGGCATGATTAAAAAATAAGAGAAAATTAATTTTTTTCTTTTTTATCCCATAATTTCTGCGGCGGAATCATAAGTCCCCTCAGACGCAAAACACTATTCTCATCGATTGATACGTAAGTTTTGCTAAATATTCCACCCTCTGCACCTGTAGGATAGGTATAAACATACACTCTTTTGCCGTGTAATACTTCTGATTCAGTTTTATCTAGTTCTAATTTTTTATCTACTTTGGAAGTGTATTGAAAATAGAAAACAACTTCTAATAGTATAAAAATCACAGTCAGAACGGACCAGGCAGTTATCCAGTTTTCTAGATTGAGTAAAGCCCAGTTAGGCCCCATCTCTAAAATAAATGCACCCATGGCAACAAATAAAATCCAAATGATGAATAAAATAGAGGTAATGAGGAATAATTTAGATAGCTTAGGATATATAACTCTAAGTGTATTATTTGTGCCATCTGTTTTTTTCTGTGTCTTAAACATAACTCTCTCTAGTATAACGTATTGTGTCTCTATGCTTTTAAAATTTTCTATTCGCCATTATAAATAGTATTAAAGGAGGAGTAATACCAGTGACACTATTACTAAGACTCACAATATTATATGTGAACAACAACTTGGCACATTGTACAATAGTTCTGATTCAATCAATTATGCTTTACAATATTAAGGCAAATCTCGGTAGGTTGAATATGAATTACATACCTGGAGCAGACAATAAGGTAAGTAACCATATCATTTTAAGAAGGCATATACAATTAGAAAAAATGTTTACCATGAAAATACTTGCTGCAGCGGACATACATGGATCCCAATACCGATTAAATATTCTATTAAAGAATGTTGAAATATATTCACCAGATCTCGTTGTCATATGCGGCGATATTACCCAATTTGGACCTGGAGAGATAGCCAAGAATTTTTTAGATCAAATCCCCGTTACAACATTTGCCGTTCCTGGCAATATTGATACAGATGATGTGGACAAGGCAATAGATAAAAGCAAAGCAACAAACATTAACATGAAACGGGTTGAAAAAAACGGTGTTCCATTTGTAGGAATCAACGGGGTGAATCCGACTTACACTGCCATGTTTCTCAACAGCAAAGAAAAAATGTTGGACGAATCAGTTGTGTTAGTCTCCCATGTTCCACCACATGGACTACAGGACAAGGTTTTTCTTGGGATGCATTCTGGAAGTAAGGAACTAAGAGAAATCGTTGACAAATACAATCCAAGGCTTGTACTTTGTGGACACATACATGAAGATCCAGGCATCACAAAAACCGATAAAACCATCGTTGTAAACTGCAGCATGGGAAAACGGGGAGAAGGTGCATTAGTAGAAATAGACAAAGATATAACCGTTAAAATGCTTGGTTAAAAGAATTAGCAACACTCATATTTAAACTGACATCGGAAGATATATAGTTTTTGCAATGATAAACTGGATAAAATACGATATCTGTTACAAAATATACCCCTATAGAAAAATTTAAGGCATGCTAACGTATTACACATATGGGGAGTCTTCTTGTTAAAGGAATCATTAACGGTTGGAATCATTCTGTTATTCATATCTTTAGGTATTACTCCAATTGTGAATAGTGATAATCCAATTTCGACAAAAACAATTTACGTTGATGATGATAACACAGCGGGACCTTGGGATGGCACACAGGAGCACCCTTACCGATATATTCAGGATGGGATAGACAATGCTAGTGATGGAGGTACTGTTTTTGTGTATAGTGGTGTGTATCATGAATGCATTGTTGTCAATAAATCTATAACACTACAAGGTAGGGATAAAAATATTACGATTATTGATCTTGGTAGCCATCATCCAGATGTTGCTCAGGTATTAGTTATCGATCTGAATTGGGCAATCATTAAAGGGTTCAAGATACAGAATGGTAAATATGGTATCCATGTAAAGAATTCATCGGACATCACGATTACTGGAAACACGATGTATAACAATATCATGGGCATCAGACTTTATGGGTCATCAAACAATATGATTGATCATAACACGTTAGACAACTATTTCGATGGTATTATTATCAGAGATTCATCACATAACAATACGATTTTAGCCAACAGCATCATCAACAACAACGAGGATGGGATCTGGATTCAAGGGAGATCATTAGGAAATATGATAATTGGTAATACCATAGCAAACAATAATCCATATGGCATTGTCATATTGTCACAATCTGAAAACACGAGTATTCTTAGAAATATCATAACAAATAGCCAGATTGGGATTAGGTCTTCATCATCAAATAATACCATTTCCAATAACACTATAGATGATAACGATGATGGCATACTATTAGATAATTCGTCGAGCAATGTAATAACAGGCAATATAATTAGCGGTAACACCAATAGTGGATTAAAATTAAACCAATCTCATAACAACAGTATCTATAACAATTTAATTTATGACAATGAACGTGAGGGCATTTGGCTGTTCCACTCTTATTATAATATGTTTCATACCAATAGCGTATCTAATAATAGACGAGGGTTTGAACTAGGTGGATATAAAAATAAGATCTGGAATAACGTAATAGAAAATAATTCAGAATTTGGAATACACTATTGGGCTACATGTGCCAATAAGATTTATAAGAATAACTTCATAAATAACAAGGAAGACGCATCTTTTTCCCATATTTTTTTAATAGGCTATAGTAAAATATATGATTTTTTTTGGATTAATAATAATCAATTATATCAAAATTACTGGGGTGAATCAAGGTTTTTACCTAAAATAATAGTTGGAAATGTAAGGATTTTTTATGATTTGGAAAATTTAGACTCCTTTAGTTTACCATGGTGCGAAATAGACCGGCATCCAGCAAAAGAACCATATGACATAACATAAAATACTAATTTTTTACAAGTAAATACCTGATGTAGTTAGGTTTTAACCGTTATCGGGATCATTTAATAGATCGAGTTAAACTCTCGTCCCCTGCATTTTTTAATGTTTTTAACAGGAGAAAAGTAGTATTTTTTGAAAAAGTGTCCCTTACTCCATTTTACCGGTAAAATAATTACAGTTTCTCGTGTTGACATAAAAAAGGGCATATAGTTAGGCTTTGGATTGGTTATAACTATTTCTTATGAAAGGAATTATTTTATCAAGGTCAAATGTCTCATCAAAAATTATTTGTGGCCAACCCTTCATTGTTCTTGTTGCCGCTTGAAAAGGTTTAATCTTAAATTCTTTCGATAATTTCATTTTGTCTTGTTCACTGGATTTTGTGAGAACAACACCGTCTGTCACCAGAAATGCAAATAATTTATCCTTATATTTGTAACAGGGACAACCATACATTTTTTTCGTAGTTACATCAGGCCAATTAAGAATCTCTTTTTCTATTTTCAATCTAAGATTTTGCATTTTTTCTTCATTGTAATATTGCATAGTAACACGCTATTAGAATTAGGTATAAAAATAATATGTTAAAAGGTTATAAATTATGCAGAGGAGAGGGATTTGAACACCAGTTTACTAGTAAATATAATTATTTAATAGTAGTGAAATGTTACCGTCGGGATTATGTGTTAATTGTTTAGTGCTCCAACAATAATAAAATGCCTGCATCGGGAATGCTGACGTAATTAAAATGTCAATCCAAATTAGAATCAACTTTAGACTGTTATTATTTTTTATCTTCATCAATAAGATAATTGATTACATGCTCTGATATATCCTCTGCATATTCTCCTATTCTTCGCATACTTTCCACAATATAACCAAATGATACAGCTGTTGCACCTTTTTCCTGTAAAGCAAGTGTATTGATTTCGTTACATCGATTTTCAAGTTTCTTTACAGATTCAATAACATCATTTGCTGTTTTTATGTCTCCTTTAAAAAATGAAGCTATACTTTTTCGAAAAATGTCTAGAGCAACATCACTAGTTGAGTTAATATTATCTACAATTTTATTGTCTATTTCCACATCAATAAGTTTTAGGATATTATAAGCTATTCTTACAATATGATCACCTATACGTTCTATTGTTCTACTTATGAGAAAAGAAGTAGATGATCTTCCCACTGTAATCTCCATTTTCTTCGCAAGACTGGTATTTTTTGATATGATATTATATTGCCGTGCAATCAACCAATTCAATCTATCAAGGATATTGTCTCTAAGAATAACATCTTCTAAAAGCCTTTTATCTTTATTTTGAAGAGCTTGCATTACATCCTTATGCATGCTTCCTACAAGAATTTGCATGCGTTTAATCGTATTATTAAAAGGCATCTCTACAGGGTTCAATAGATCTTTTAATGTAATGGAAGTATCAGTCTCTTCCATTACCTCCTGACCAACAGTTGTTTGGATAAATTTGTTGACTATATTTCTTACTGATACTGACAATATTGTTGATGATTTTATTATAATTGAGTTGTATCCAGATATATATGCACCTATCAATTGCCGAAATAGGTATGTTTTATCAATCTGATCATCTACCTTAAGATGTTTTTCTCTTCGAGTTTGTTCTCTATATATTTTTGGAGTTATCAATAGTGTTCCATCAGATTGTGGAATTATTCCAATTTTATCATTTTTTTTAAGTTTTGATGAATTTATCCATTCTTTTGGAAGTGTTAATATATAAGATGATCTTCCAGTCATCTGTAAGCTTCTAATTTCGATATTTTCACTGTTCATGATATAAAGAATTAATTATTCATTTATAAATTTTACATGTAGGTATATAGATATTGTATATCATATATGCATCTATAGTATATGTGAATAAAGTATATATCTATAGAATAAAATAGCCTCCTTGAATATTATGACTAAAAGTAAAAATTTCAAACTAAATAAAAAGCTGGTGTTTATCGTAGCAATTACTTTTACTGCTGTAACTTTAAGTGGTTGCTTAGGTGGTGGAGATGAAAAACCGACATTGATTCAAACTGGTTCAAGCACTGTATTGCCATTGGCTATTGCATGGGCTGAAGAATTTGACGCGGCTGAAATTTCTGTATCTGGCGGAGGATCAAGCCATGGCATTAATGCATTATTAAACGGCGATGCAGACCTTGGAGATGCAAGTAGATTAATGAAAGGACCAGACTATGAAAAAGTAGGATGTGATGCAAGTAAAGTAAATGCAGATGGGACTGCAAGTACAGCCTGTAATGGCATTACCCCAACAAAATGGGTTGTTGCTTATGATATGCTTGCAGTAGTTATAAATCCAAGTAATACTTGGGCTACACAATTGAACTATACTCAATTATATGAGATATTTTCAGATGACAATCCTGCAGTTTATTGGGATGATGTATCTGGTTTAGATGGTGCACCTCATGCAAAAATTGAAATTTACGCACCAGATGAAGCCAGCGGAACTTATGACTATTTCTATGAAGAAATCATTCCAAATTGGGGGAAAGATGATCAACAAGCAAATTCAAGATTAGAAATGGAAAATACAATCTACAACCCAAGTGCAGACGACAATGTCATTTTAAATGCAATAAAAGATCAACAATATGCAATTGGATACTTTGGATTTGCATATTATAACGAAAACCCAACATCAGTATCTGTTGTTTGGGTTGCGGAAGATGATGATACTTATCAGCAACCCTCTTTTGAAAATGTAGCAAATTACCCCATTGCAAGGCCATTACACATTTATACAGATGGCATTCCTACTTCTGGAAATATAATAAATGATTATTTACAATACATCCTAAGTGATAATGGACAGAATATTGTTCCAGAAGTCGGATATGTAAAATTAAGTCTGGTAGATCAAAATTTAGCAACAAGTCAACTAGTAAAACTATCATAAACAATATTTGAAACGGGTTCTGAGGCTCACAAATGGTCTGGCATAAAAAGAAAAACAAGTCAGATAAAAAAAAATCAGAAAACCCTTTTCATCTTAAATTTAATTTAAGAGAAAAAACAATTGTTCTATTACTTTTTATAACCGCAAGTTTAGCAATTTTATTTAGTGCAGCAATTATTTATACTCTACTTGATGGAGCAATTCCTTTTTTTAAAGAAATTAGCATAATTGATTTTTTAACTGGAACGAAATGGTTACCAACTGGTTCTGTTCAAGCTTTTGGCGTATTACCTTTAGTTGCAAATACATTAATTATTGCTGGAAGTGCATTATTAATAGGAACTCCACTTGGAGTTGCTGCGGCAATATATTTGTCTGAATTTGCAAGTGATAGATTAAGAGCAATAGTAAAACCAATCATTGAATTATTAGCAGGTATCCCATCAATAGTTTTCGCTTTTTTTGCATTAATGTTTATTAGACCAATATTTGTTGATAATTTTGATGCAGGTTATTTCAACGCAATTAGTGCAATAATCGTAGTTGCAATTATGATCATGCCAATTATCATCAGTATATCTGATGATTCCATGAAAGCAGTTCCAAATCATTTACGACAAACAAGTCTAGCCGTAGGTGCAACAAAATGGGAAACAGCGACAAAAATTGTAATGCCAGCAGCATCTAGTGGCATCATGGCATCAATACTTTTAGGCCTCGCTCGTGGAATTGGGGAAACAATGATTGTCTTAATGGTTGCTGGTGGAAGAATAGGTTATGATTTATTTGATCAAATGCTGCCCATGTCAGGATACATAGGCAGAGTTGCAACTGGAGATATGCCACCAGGTCTTGCCTATTCAGTTGCATTTGCTGTTGGAATTGTATTATTTATAATTGCATATGCAATAAATTCACTTGGTGCAAGAATTGTTCTACAAATTAAAACAGGATCATCAGTTAAAAGTAAAAAAAGAAAAAAGGAAAAAAGTGAAAAACAAAACAAAATATTTAGTTTAATTTCAAAATTATTTTTTATGATTGTTACATTTTTCTTATTTATTTTCCTTAAAATAAAGTCATTTTTTACTTTAATTAAAAGTAAAATTTGGAGGACAAAGCAATTAACATTATCTGCTCGTTATTTAAAACAAAGAATAGGTATTTCTATTATAGCTAGTAGTATTATTATTGCAGTAGTTTTTTTAATTATTTTACTTGGATACATTTTTTCAGAGGGAATTAGTGGATTAACTCCAACTTTTCTTACATCATATCCTAGTAGATTTCCAGAAGAAGCGGGAATTTTTCCTGTTTTAATGGGTACGATTTATTTAATGCTTTTAACAATGGTAATTGCAGCTCCGATTGGTATTGGTGCTGCAATATATCTCAATGAATTTGCTAAAGATAATGCTTATACTAGATTTCTTCGCAGGTTAATTCAAAATCTTGCTGGTGTTCCATCAATTGTTTTTGGTCTTCTTGGTTATTTATTCTTTGCTCATGTATTAGGTTTTGGAATGAGTCTTTTATCTGCAAGTTTAGTTTTATCTATAATGGTTTTACCAATTATTGTTGTTTCAACTGAAGAAGCTCTTAAATCTGTTCCAGATAATTTTAGAGAGGCAGCAAGAGGAGTAGGTTCTACAAGGTGGCAAACTGTTCGTTATCATGTATTACCAAATGCAATACCTGGAATATCAACAGGCCTCATTCTATCATTGTCTAGAGCAATAGGTGAAACTGCACCTATTTTATTCTTAGTTTCGTATTTTGGAAAAACAGCTCCATCCAACATTATGGATGGATTTATGGCTCTGCCTTCACAAATTTTCTATTGGTCACAACATGCAAAAGCTGAATTTCAGACATTAGCTGCAAGTGCAATTATTGTTTTATTAATGATTCTTTTAGTTATGAATACAGTAGCAATTATAATAAGACAAAGGGCCCAAGCAAAGAGGGATTGGTAAATGAATAAAAAAATTAAAACAGATAAAAAAGAAAAATACTTTAGAAAAATAAAGGGTGATTTGAATATAAAAAATGTAAATGTTTACTATGGAGATAATCATGCTGTAAAAGACGTATCAATAAAAATTAAGGAGAAACATGTTACAGCATTTATTGGCCCTAGTGGTTGTGGGAAATCAACATTGTTAAGATGTTTGAATCGTATGAATGATGAAATATCAGGATGCAAAACGACAGGGTCAATTGATTGGGAAGATATTGATATATTAGCAAAAGATGTTGACCCAGTTCCTTTGAGAAGAAAGGTTGGAATGGTTTTTCAAAAACCTAATCCTTTTCCAAAATCAATCTTTGACAATATTGCTTATGCACCAAGAATACATGGGATAAGAGATAAAAAAAGTCTTGATAAAATTGTAAATAAAAGTCTTATAGATGCTGCTTTAATTAATGAAGTTGGTGATAGACTTGGTGATTCTGCAATGGGTCTTTCTGGTGGACAACAACAACGATTGTGTATTGCTAGAACGCTTGCTATTCAGCCTGAAGTAATATTAATGGATGAACCTTGTAGTGCTCTTGATCCAATTGCTACTGCAAAAATTGAAGATTTGATAAATGAATTAAAGAAAAACTATACAGTTGTAATTGTTACTCATAACATGCAGCAAGCTGCAAGAGTAAGCGATAATACAGGGTTTTTTTATTTAGGTGAGTTAATTGAATTTGGAAAAACAAAACAGATATTTGAGAATCCTAAAGAAGAATTAACTGAAAAATATATGACGGGTAGATTTGGATAGGTGAAATAGTATGGTTAAAAAATTTCATGATGAATTAAAGAAACTTAATAAAGATGTTATAAAAATGGGTGTTCTTGCAAAAGAAATGCTTCAAAAATCAGTTGAATCACTAAAAGATTTAAATGTTGAAAAAGCGGAATGGGTGCTTTCAAAGAAAGGAGATATTGCAGATATGGATGATGAAATTGAGGAAAGAACACTTCGTCTTATTACTCTTTATCAACCTATGGCTAGTGATATGAGAGAAATTGCCTGTATTCTTAAAATGATCACATATCTTACCAGAGTTGGTCGATATGGTAAAGATATTGCAAAACTTGTAGGGAGTTGGGGAGACGCACGTCATGTTAAAAAACTTGTCAGTCTTCCGCATATGTCAGGTCTTGTATGTAGTATGCTTGATGATGCATTGAATGCTTTTGAAAAAAAAGATGTTTCAAAGTTTTCTGATTTTTCTGATCGTGATGATACAGTTGATGAATTGCGATATTCAATATTTAGAGAATGCCTTAGCTATATGATGGAAGATCCCAAAGTCATTACTCGTTGTACAAATTATATAATGGTTGCTCGTTATCTTGAACGTTGCGCGGATCATGCTTGTAAAATGGCTGAAAAAATCTATTACATGGTGACTGGAGATAGAGTTGAGATAGACTATCGTGAAGAAACAAGTAAGGCACGTTTTAAAGGTTTTAAAACAAAATAAGGTTACCAAATAAGTATTTTATCAACTTATTATAATATCTGTTGTTAAAGACAAAATAACGTTTATTTATGGAGAGTACTATTTAAATTGTAAAAAAATATTTGATTTTATTATTTGTCCGCATTGCGGTAAAAAATACGATAAAAAATATTAGCCTATTAGCCACAAGGCATTAGATAATACAAGATTAGAACGTAGATAGGGTTTAAATCTCTTTTTTAGACCGCAAAAAACAAACGTGTAAAAAAATGATGGTTTTTCTCCTGTTGAGAACAATAGTATGCAGGGGACGTGAGTTGGACTTCAAGTTCAAATCTCTTTTCTTCTGATAAAAATATATTTAAAAATCCCGAAGCGGGCACATATTAGAAAAGTTAAAAGCCCGACAGATTACAATTTTAATAATAATTACTAAGATAGGTTTCCATTTATACTTCTTGTTATTCCGCTTGCTCTTATTTCTTTTATTTATAAAAGACATATTTATCTATACTTTATACCCATGTCTACCATAAATATTTGGCTCATCTAGATCAAACAAAGATTATGCCAGCTATTCAGGCATATGTTTTAATTAATCCTTTTGAATCCAACATAATCCTAAGCGGTGGACCCACCTAAAAACTGTAGTAGGATCACAATTCAGAGCCTTGGCTATTTTTCTATATGAAACCCGTTGTTTATAGAGTTGGATTAATCTCTCAATTTCATTTGGGGTTAACATATGGATTTTTATAATTAATATCAAAGTATTAAAAATTTTTCTTACTATCAGGATGCAACATCAAATGTAGTGATATCCCCAGACCATGTGTTTTTAGGATTGAAATTGTACTATTGCTGAATATAAAAATAAAATGATTGCTTTTTCTATATAATATATTAATATTGTAACACCTCAACCTCAAAAAAAAGAAATGAAAAAATCTTAAAAATTTTTATGTAACATTCTTGCCTGAAATAAAAATATTCCTGTTTGCATTTTCTTGTATTTCCTTGCTTGCAAAACCTGTTTACAAGACCTGCTTGCAAAACTTGCATTTACAAAGCATATGTTCTTTATACAAAGAAAGAAACATATGTAATTCAATAACAATATTATTAAAAATGCATTTGAATAACTAAACAAGAATCCCTTAATCCTAGAAATCAATCATATAAAAAATAGTTAAATACATTCAGGGAAGATTTCGAGGATTATATTCAACGTCAACAACTTTCAACATCAGCCTAATTCATAATGCTCACGCATAATCTTCTTAAGTTGAAGCTGCCAGGCTTCTGTCTCATATATGGGAGTTGATTTACCATCTTTGTAATAACATCCATCAAATCCATGTAGTAAATGAGAGACCTGCTCATTGAGCTTGATGATTTCATTGCCCATATCCTTTTTCTTTTCTACCTCATCCATTAATCTCTTGTAATCAAGAATCTGATTACACCGGCTGCAATTCTCAGCATGAACACTGTTTTTTTCACCACAACGAGGACATCGTCTTTCCGTTTCTTCATCATCTTTAACACCAGCGATCTTTTTAAGCCTCTCAGCCAGCCTGTTCTCACTGGTATGACAATACCTTCTTGCCATATCTGAACCGACAACCCATCCATATTTCAGACAAAGATCTTGTTCTGTCAAATAACTTCCATCATAAGACGCACCTGTATGCCTCAGTATATGCGGAGTGATATGCCTGGTTAGTTTCGCTGTCTTCCTTGCTTTTTTGACAACAGAACTAATACCGTCATTGGTCATTCTCTGATGATACCTCCGGTTTGTAAGGGAGATAAACATAGGCGCTAACAGATCATCCTTCAACGGATGAAATTTATCCCTCCACGCAATCAGGTATTTAGGATATCGTGCTACAGGATTATCT
>CAZXHI010000038.1:0-17426 GCA_964640555.1 uncultured Thermoplasmatales archaeon
TGTAGATCCGAAATGGTTTGGAATCCATGTTAAGACGGATTTAAATGTCTTAATCGATAAAATAGTTGTTTCTCCAAATGTTCCAGATTGGTTTATAGATTTAGTCAAATCTGTTGTAAAAAAATATGAACTAAATAAAAAAGTAGAATCATCTGAATTATCTAAAGGTCCGCCATATTAAGATTATTTTTTATTGTGCAGTTTAAACATTAGCACGGATTATTGTACAAAGCCACTCGCTGTTACTGAAGAAGGCGCATCTCTGAGAATGCAGCGTCACTGTATGACCGAAAACTCTCAAAGAAATATGCAAGAAGAAAAACATTCACGTACTGGAATAATCTAATAAAATCACATATTTTAAAACATTGTGGGCCAGACATAACTGGTCTTTTTTGATTTTAAATTACTCTCTTAAATTACTTTGTTTGGAGCAGAAGTATCAATAAAGTTTTAATAGGAGTTATTTATACGATGACCACTTAAGATTTGGAGGAATATTATGGATAAAAATGTTGAAGCATTCATGGATGAAATTATTAGAAAAGATCCAGGTGAAAGGGAGTTTCATCAGGCAGTACAAGAAGTTGCAGAAAGTTTGATGCCTTTTATTGAGAAACATCCTAAGTATAAAAAAGCTAAGATATTGGAAAGAATTGCCGAGCCAGAGAGAGTAATTATGTTTCGAGTCCCATGGCTTGATGATAGTGGAGAAATCCAGATAAACAGAGGATATCGCATTCAAATGAATAGCGCGATAGGCCCATACAAAGGTGGACTTCGTCTTCACCCGAGTGTTAATCTAAGCATTTTGAAGTTTTTGGCTTTTGAACAAGTGTTTAAGAACAGCTTGACCACACTTCCAATCGGGGGCGGAAAAGGAGGTTCCAATTTTGATCCTAAGGGAAAAACAGATAATGAAGTAATGAAATTCTGTCAGAGCTTCATGACGGAGCTATCTCGACACATTGGGCCAAATACTGATGTTCCTGCTGGAGATATCGGTGTTGGCGGTCGAGAAATTGGATATTTATTTGGGCAATACAAAAGACTTCGTAACGAATTTTCAGGAATACTCACTGGTAAAGCACTTAACTGGGGTGGAAGCCTCATCCGGCCAGAAGCAACAGGTTATGGCTGTGTCTATTTTGCCGAGGAGATGTTAAAAACCAAAAAAGAGTCATGTAAAGGTAAAATTTGTACCGTGTCAGGTTCAGGCAACGTCGCGCAATACACCGTTGAGAAACTAAATCAGCTTGGAGGAAAAGTAGTAACACTCTCAGACTCTTCTGGTATGATTTATGATCCTGATGGTATTGATGATAAAAAACTAGCATATGTTATGGATCTCAAGAACGTGAAACGTGGGCGTATAAACGAATATGCAGAACAATACAATTGTGATTATTATACAGGAAAACGTCCATGGGAAATCAAATGTGATTTAGCATTTCCATCTGCTACACAAAATGAAATAAGCAAAAATGATGCTCAGAAACTCATAGATAATGGAGTAATATGCGTAGCTGAAGGAGCAAACATGCCAACCATAGCAGAGGGAATAGAAGTATTTTTAGATGCAGCTATCTTATATGGTCCCGGAAAAGCTGCAAACGCTGGCGGTGTGGCAACAAGCGCACTAGAAATGACACAGAACAGTCAAAGATTAGCCTGGACTAGAGAGGAAGTTGATAAGAAGCTACAGTGGATCATGCAAAACATACATCAATCCTGTGTTAAATATGGTAAAGAAGGCGACCATATCAACTATGTCAATGGTGCCAACATTGCAGGTTTTGTGAAAGTCGCTGACGCAATGCTGGATCACGGAATTGTTTAAAGAAGTTATGCATAACTTCTTTTTCTCTTATTTTTTAGTTACAAACTACATAATTTTTTAACTTGTAAATACCTGAATTAGTTAGGTTTTAACCTTTTTTCAGATAATTTCATAGATAACGACTTTAGCATATTTCAGCACTGCTATGGTTATAATAGTTGATTAATTGAATCATTGTACAATATAAAAAATGTAATTGGAATTATTGAAAATTAATAAATACTGTAATAATTTACTCTTACTATCCAAATACATAGGTGAACAGTTTTGCAATGTATATTTGTATCCGACCTTCACGGTAGGAAAAGACGTTACAATACGTTATTTAAAATTATTGAAAAAGAGAAACCAAATGGCGTATTTTTAGGGGGTGATCTTCTTCCAGGTGGATTTGGAATTAATATAGATATTGATAAATTCATACAAGATGTGTTTCTATCAAAGGTGTTAAGATTGAAACAGTCGGGTATTACAACTAGGTTTTTTACAATATTGGGTAACGATGATCCACGAATATATGAGAGTATATTAAAGGATGCAGAAAAGGATAATTTAATTGAATATGTCCACAATCGCACTGTCTCATTTGGTAATCTTTTCATCACAGGTTACTCATATGTTCCTCCAACTCCATTTCTACTTAAAGATTGGGAAAAATATGATGTTTCACAATATGTAGACGTAGGCGCTATTTCTCCTGAAAATGGCGTTAGAACAATAAATGTTTCTGAAGATGAAGAACGTTATTCAACAATTGCCGATGATTTAAAGAAACTCTCTGAAAAAGCTCCGGTGGGAAAAACTATTTTTCTTTTTCACTCGCCCCCATATAATTCTAATTTAGATAGAGCTGACTTAGATGATAAAATGGTTGATCATGCGTCTGTAGATATCCATGTAGGCAGTATTGCTATTCAACGTTTTATTAAGAAAAAACAACCATTGCTTACTCTGCATGGGCATGTACATGAATCAGCAAGGATTACAGGTCATTGGAAAGAAAAATTTGGTAAAACATATTCATTTAATGCAGCTCATGATGGATCAGAACTTGCGATAGTAGGATTTAATACTGATGATTTAGGAAATGCAACGAGAGTTCTTATTTAAATTATCTAATTATTTTCTTTTTTTAAAGGTATTTTTTTTACACTCATATATGGTGAGGTTATATGTGTTGACCATGTATCTTTTTTTCTAATATCTTCATCTGTGATGATATGAATATCTAATAGATTATGTGTTTTCAGACCTGTTCTCTCTTTGTTTTCTTCATCTAGTTTTTTTCCATATTTATTAAACCATGCTAAAAGTTTATCTTTTTGTTCTTCAGTGCCTTTGAAATGAACTAATAAATCAATATCGCTTGCTGGGCCAGCTGTTCCTTCTTTTGTACTTCCGATGAGGTATAATGATTCAACACCGTATAATTCTGAATCAAGTGTTTCAGCAATATCCTCTACTTTTTGCATACGCCAACTCCAGTGATCTGGTGATTTTAAATAGGCCAATGCCTCACCAGTTTCTCCATCCATGATTACTGAGAGCGTTTCTCCAGAGAAGATATCTGATGTTTTGATGACTCGAACGACATGTTCATAGTTTTTATAATTTTTTAGTAGATGAGTTAATTGATTATTTTGATAGAGTAGAATGCTTTCATTAAATGTGTTTTTTGAGTTATTAGGATACAGTGGGAGATATTTTATTTCTGCTTCTACTAGGTCTTGGAAGAAATGTGTTCCAAATGAAAGTTCAGGTGTATACTCTCCATTTTCTTTAGCGATTTCTACGAGAAGTGAGGTGTTATTAATATCGCCATATTTGACAGGTACTCCAAGTTTGATATCTCCTCGACTACCCCATCTTCCTGGACCCATTAAGATAAACTTTCGTTTTGGTAAAGTATTATTTATTTTATTGATAATGAAAGCTATTTTTTGCATCTCTTCTCTTGTTCCCAAATTGTTATATTCCTCTGGAACGACATAGACGATGTACTCGATGTTTTCTACTTGGCCTGTTGTGACATATTTATTTGTAGAGAACACTTTTTTATCCTGTGAAATATTTTTAGGAATTGGTTTTCGTTCCATTCCTCTAGATTGACTCTGAGGGCGGCATTGAAGAATATAAAGTGTTTTTCCATCTGATGCAAATTCTACATCAACAGGGTTACCGATTTTTTCTTCAAGTATTTGCAAAATTTGTTTCATTTTTTCTAAAAAATCACTTTTTTCAAAAAGATTTGAGAAAGTAATTACCATATCTGATTCTTCAGGATCTAATAGAATACTTGAAGGATTTACCAGGTATCCGTCTTTATGAACAGATATGATTTGATTAAGGTTGGGAAATGTATCAGCATGTTCTTTTAATAAATTAATAGCATCGACAGTTTCAATTGCTCCTGACTGTAGATTGATGACATCCATATATCTTGGCGAATACTGTATTTGTTCACTCACTAATGCATTTACTTGTAGTTTAGGTTTTCTTGGTGAAATAAGAATCGGATAATCGTCTCCAATTCTATCAACTGCTCTTGTACCTAATCCAGGTACTAACCGTATCATTCCGTCTTCTCGCTGTATGCGTGGTGACCATTGGAATTCATTCCTACTGAAGGCGACACCTCCAAAAACTGGCATATAATACTTTCCTAATGTTATTCCAACAACTTCTTGGATGAGAATGCCCATTTCTTCACTGAAATCAAGAAGACCTCGTTCTCGTCTATATTCTATGGGATCTGGACCAAATGTTGATGCATAAACTTCAGCTATTGCATCCATCAGGGAATTAAGTCTTTCCTCCTCACTTCCGGTGTTTGCGACAAAAAGGCTTTTGTATTTACCTGAGAATGCAGCTCCAAAGCTGTCTTCAAGGAGACTGGATGATCGAACAATGATAGGTTTTCCTTCCAAATCTCGAATAATTCGTCGAAATCCTTCGACAATTTCATGAGGGAAGGTAGCGTTTTTAAATACTTGCTCTAGGAATGGTTGTTCTTGTCTTATCTGATCTGGATGCAAGTATTTAATTTGAAATGTTTCATCAAGGTCGTTATAATGGATGAAGTTAAAAATGGTGTCTGATGTTATATACCAACTCTTTGGAAACGAGATATTTTTCAGTAGTTCATTTTTTATCATGGCTTCTTTGAGGATTTTTTCTGCTAAAAAGACACCTGATGTCTTACCTCCAAATTTTCCTGAGCCATGACTTGTTCCTACGGTGTGCTCTAACAATGTAACAAAGTCTTCTGGTTCAATAAATGTTTTTGCTATGTTGACATATTCAAGTCGATTTGTAAAAAAGCGCCGGATCAATGCTGTTTTGATACTGATAGTATCTTCGGGTGCTAACGTGGAATCTTCTTTACCTTGCCTAAAAAATCTGTTGAGTTCATCAGTTATTTCTAATAGTGAAATACCTTCTTTTTGAGATGATAAAAGTAACGGACGTGCTTTATCTTGTTTCATCCAGTATTGGAACATATCTGAGATATCTTCTGGGGGAATAGATTCTTTTGCGATTTCAAAGATTTGCTTTTGGATATTTGTTAAAGAATCCAGATCCTGTCGAGGATTTGGCATGTTTATACCGCACCATTGACTTGATGAGCTTTTGTCAACAGGACATACCTTTCCCAATAAAGCGGTTATTTTTTCATTTTCATACCTATACAAATAATAAGTCATCTTTCTAGTCATCCGTAAGAGTGTTCTTGGATCTGTTTTAATGAGTAGATCAATGATGACTTCCCAGTCCTGTTTTTTTTCTGATGTTTTCGATTCTAAAAATGCTTCTTTAATTCTTTTTTCCCCAATATATTTTCCCAATAAGTCAGATATAGCATCGATTAATCTTCGTTCTTCAATTAAAAAAGGCCCCTCGTCCATCTGTGGTTTTTTTTCTAAATAATATACTTCTAATAACCCAATTTTTTTATCATCTAATATAATGTTACTTACTTGACTCCATTTTGTTACTTTGTAATTTTTAGTTTTATATTCTTTATCATCTATCGTTATTCTCACGCAGGTAATATCAGGATATTGCCATGCTTTAGAAATAAGTTTTAATATTTTATTTAGTGCTTCATCTGTAGGTAGATTTGTATTTTTTACAATATCAGTTAATCCATAGAGACAATTTAATTCTTTAACTCGCTCATCTAGTTCATCCGCTCTATAAAGGGGTATATTCTTCCCATTCCTTTTTTGCTTAGATCTGTTAACCATTTTTATTCTTCCGATAATTATTTTATTTTTTTCAATCTTTTTCTTTTATAACTGCTTTACCATGTTTCCCGTCTATATGAATTTCTATCTCTGAAGATATTATTACATGTTTTACATCTTTTGTTTCTTCAATTACTTTTAGATTATCAAGCCATTTCCAATCAATGTTTCCCCTGTCTTTTTTTGTAACGATATACCCTACTTGTGAAGATATCATATCATGGAAAAAATGAGAACCTTGGGATGGATCAATTGGTCTCTCTGAATAAGGTGTTTCTACTATTACTTTCACCCCTGCTATATCACTCCAGATGACAGGGATACCCAGCCAGGAATCGGCTGATCCCCATCTACCTGGTCCAATTAGGATATATGTTTTACCTGCATCCATCAGTTTCGTATTTATTTTCCTTATTTGATTCACTGCTCTTGTTGAGTTTGACATGTGGAACAATTCTGATTTGATATATACAATATCTTTTATGCCAGTGATTATTCCATTTCCTAACGCATTTTCGCTATAACAGATAACTTTTGAAATATCAACATTTACAATATTTACATCTTTGTATTTATCAGGTGGGATCATACTTCGAATCTGTAATATGACAAGTTCTGCTGGTTCTGACTTATCTTTACTAAATTTAATAGCAAACTCAATTTCCACAGGATATCCAAGGGTAAGTTCACCAACTCTAAGGAGAAGTTGTAATGCTTTAGCAAGAGGTATTACTTCATCAATGATGATTGGGGAAAAATCTACGACGAGATCACCGTCATCATATAATCCTGGATAGATTCGATCATCTCTATAAAAATAGGTTGATGCGACATTATCTAACACGCCATGTTTTTTTGCTATATCAATATCAAGTTTTTCTAATGTGGTATCCTCATTTTTATTTGCAATAGTATACATTGAAGCAAGCTTCAGCGCATAGAATATGTTCTGTGAATATTTCATGAAATCTTTTGGCGTGCCAAACAACGGAGCTTTTGGTCGTTTAGGACAAAAACAATAACTACTTCCTCCATCGACTATTGCCTTACCTAAGCCAAGAGCCAAATATGCTATTCCATCCTCGGGTTTGCATGGTCCAGATGGATAATAATTATATGATTTTGCTACACCTGAGATTGTTGGATAAAAATAGGCATCATGTTTATTTCCAACAACCTCTTGAAGTAGTACAGCCATTTTTTCATCATCAATGTTTTTTTGTTTAGATTTGATATACGTTCTTGCTTTTTCAAAATACGTTGAAGCAAATACATATTTTATCGAATTACACACCTCTTTGAATCTGAGTTCTGTTTCCCAGGATTCATTAGAAAGCAACATTGAGGCATAAATACCCGCAAAGGGTTGTAAAAGTGAGTCCTCAAGCAAACTAGAAGATCGAACGATCAATGGCTTTCGGGTATTCTTAATAAATGAACGAAGATCACCGACAACTGTTGCAGGCATACTTCCATCCATAAATTTTGATGCAATTCGTTCATCAGATAAGTGAGTGAAATCTAAGTTTGATAGATCATTATGTTTTATAAAAGAATCAAAAACATCCGTTGATAATACAATACTTCTTGGAATGGTAATTCGTAAACCTGGGAACATGTCTTCAGTTGCATATTTAGATAAAATGTCAACTAAAAATGCAATGCCTCGTGCTTTCCCACCGAAATATCCTGATCCTATATGGCTTAATTGTATATGATTTCTCCTTCTGGTTCTTTGGAAACTTGTTACAGCATTATGGTTGAGAACGTACCTATGTTCCTCCATTGTGTCTATCATTTTTTTTCGTATTTGTTCGCCATCATCAAATTCTTGTTCAATTAAAACAAACTTATCGGCTAGATCAGTTTTTTCAATTTCTTTTAACCATTTAGAAAATTTACATTTTTTAGAATAGTCTAAAATAATTTTATTGTCTAAAGAGAACAAGATATTTTCAAAATCTTTTAGATTTTTAACTATAGCGATTTCTTTATATTTTTCATCTAATATAATTAGAATAGATTTTTTATTTTCATCTTTGTTTGTGATATTGAAAGAATCTTGATGATCAATTTTAATGCCTGTGATTTCTTCAATAGTAGATATTATTTTTTTTTCTTTATCGTTGATATTCATAACTCTAATCTGATTCTAAATCCAACCTCTTAACTTACAAGCATCTGCAACTCTTGATATAGCTATCATATATGCGGCATCCCTTATGTTTACTTTTTTTCTTTTTGATAGTTCCCATACTTTATGGAACGCATCGGTCATCTTGTTATCAAGCTTACCAAGGACTTCTTCTTTACTCCAGTAATAATTTTGATTGCTTTGAACCTGTTCAAAATAACTGCATACAACACCGCCTGCATTAGCTAAAAAATCTGGTATAACTACAATTCCTTTTTTTTCAAGTATTTCATCAGCTTTTGGAGTTATTGGTCCATTAGCTCCACATATGATTAATTTAACGCTAGAGTTAACATCATCTGCATTTTCTCCTGTTATTGAGTTTTCTAGTGCATTAGGCATGAGGATATCAGCTTTATGTGTAAGCCAGTCTTTACCTGGGCGGCATGTATAGTCTAGTTGTTCAGCTTTTTTCTTATCAATAGTCCCAAATCGATCAGTGATTTTCATGAGCTCATTAACATTAATTCCTTTTTCTCGGTAATAGCTATATGCACAACCATCCTTTTGGTCCCAGCATGAAACTGAAACAACTGTTCCCCCATATTCAATGAATAACTCTGCAGCATAACGAGCAACATTTCCAAAACCTTCAATTGAAGCAGTTGTATTGGTTATATCAATCTCCATCTCCTTGAGCAATTCCCGCAGCATAAATACTAATCCATAACCTGTTGCTTCTGTACGTCCTAAAGATCCACCGAGTTCAACAGGTTTCCCTGTTATTACTCCTGGAAACTGTTCGCCATAAATTGCTTGATATTCATCCATCATCCAAAGCATATGCTGGCTATTTGTCATAACATCAGGGGCAGGTACATCACGTACTGGGCCGATATCTCTAGCTATTTGTCTCACCCAACCTCTACATAATGCCTCCTGTTCTCTCTCAGAAAGATCATGCGGGTCACAAATAACTCCACCTTTGCTACCCCCTAACGGTATATCTGCTACAGCACATTTCCATGTCATCCACATCGAAAGTGCACGTACGGTATCTGCTGTTTCCTGGGGATGAAAACGTATGCCTCCTTTGCATGGTCCACGAGCATCATTATGTTGAATACGGAACCCTTTGAATACACGATATCTACCATCGTCCATACGAATAGGGATTAGAAAATGATACTCCCTCATTGGCTCTCTGAGAAGTTTTCGTACAGGTTCTTCTAGATCTAATTGGTCTGCTACTTTATCAAACTGTTCTTGAGCCATTTTAAAGGCGTTAAATCCTTTTTCAGCCATTTCTGTCACCGTTTCGGTGCATCTTTTTCTCCTTTATTAATATATTGATGAGAAACTGGATAATTTACATCTTTTTTAATCATAGTGATGAAATGTTAATCGCCTTTTTTTATTATAAAACATGATACCTCTTATAGAGCTCTTTGATTGGATTGTTGTGATATTGATTAAATCAAAGTTAAATAAGTCATTAAAACAAAAACATTCAGCAGGATTAATGGGTTAATATCATTAAAAATGCTGAGGAACTTGCTCATTTTTATTGACATGAAGAAGAGTGTATTATTCAAGTTTTAAGAAATATTTATTGTATTAGTAAAGATTTTTAACATCATAATCAGCAAGTCTCTGTTAGAAAATCGAATGATTTATAGTACAGAGATTTAAGAGTGTTGTTCTTGTTAGAAAATTTTTAGAGGTTTTTTGAACAGGGTTTTTTCGTTAAAATGGTAAGCCTATTAAGATTTTGCTTATATGATAAATGCTAAAAGAAGAAAATTATTGTAGATGATTATATTTAGAAAAGGAAAATAAGTGAGTTGGAATGGGTTCGTTTCCTCAAGGAGCACGGTGTGGATGCACTTAGAGGTGGCCAGTATAAAGGTACACCTGATAGTCCCTATGTCGCATCCAGTATCGATGATGTTCATTTTAAAGTAAAGAGAAAGGAATCAATGAACCCATATAAAGCTCTTAAACAGGCAGTTAGTGACTGCGGGGTGGTTATACCCGTTGTAGCTCATAGACGGAACAGGGAGGACTGGATTCTAATAATGCGGGCGGATGACAGTATTCAAATTTTGATTAAGTCGATGAAGCAATGGTAACAATCTTACACGTTGCTTTATGCGTCCGTGGTTATTTCACGTGCGTGAATTACGTGTGCGTTGTTCGTTGCATATTACGTACCGTCCCCATCGACGACTGTGACGCACGTAAATTTAACCGTAATTTTGACGGGCTCACGATTGATCTTATCGAAGGGTTTTTCTACTGCTTTTGAAAATATTGTCAGAAGACTCCTGTAGTTATTTACAGTATTGGGCTGGTATTTGCTTGTAATACTTATTATGAATTTATCAAGGATTTCATCACTTGATTTTGATATATTTTCTACCATTGGATTCATTCCTCTAATAAAATATAATATAATATATTCATTAAAATCTAACTAAAACACGTTTTTTACTGGTAAAAAATCTACACAAAAATTATAATATTGATAGACGTTTTGTGAGAGAATATTATGGGAGAAGACGAATCATATCCTGATTTCTCAAAAGTGCAAGAGAATTCTAAAGAGTCATTCGAAATTAACAGTCGGATGTATCATACTTTAATGCCGTTTAAAATAAGAGAGATTCTTATCGTTTCAAGCCTTTATGACGCATTTATAATCGAGGAGGAAGGACTCATATCTGAATTAGTAATAGGACAATACAGACATCTTCTCCTAAGTTCACCGCCTCATGTAACTCGTGTTTACTCTGGGGAAAAAGCGCTGTCAAAGTTAAAAGAAAACCATTATGATTTAGTCATTACTATGTCGAAGCATATAGGGATGGATCCATATGATTTCGGCAAAAAAACAAAAAAACTTCACCCTAATTTGCCTATAGTTCTTTTAGCAACTGAGACTGCTGATATACCTATTGCTCAAGAAAAGGATATCAAGAAGGTAATCGACAAAGTATTCTTCTGGACAGGGGATTCGGTCCTATTTCTTGCTATTATCAAATATGTTGAAGACACCATAAATGCTAGATATGATACAGCGAACGGAAATGTGCGTGTGATTATTATACTAGAGGATTCTATCCGTCATTATTCGATGCTTCTTCCTATTATTTATACGGAAATTGTGCAACAAACACGGCGATCTCTGTCTGAGGATCTCAACGAAATGCAGAGGCTGTTGCGGAGGAGAGCTCGCCCTAAAATTCTCCTTGCTCAGACATTTGAAGAAGGTATGGCGTTATACAATCAATATAAAGAGTATGTTCTTGGTGTCATCACAGATATCAGTTTCAAATATAAGGAAAAATTAGATCCTGAGGCTGGTTATAAATTCGTCCAACAGATTAAACAAGATTCAAAATACCTCCCAATACTGATGCAATCATCAGAAACAAAAAACAAAACAAAGGCTGACGCCATAGGCGCATATTTTTTAGATAAGAACTCACCGAACATTGTACAAGATTTTCAACATTTTCTTTTAAATCATCTTGGATTTGGTGACTTCGTTTTCCTTTTGCCAAAAATGGAGCAAAAGAAAAGGAAAACAACCACATCAGTAGAAACAATCCATAATGAGACAATTAAAATAGCCCGCGCATCCAATATGCAGGAATTTGAACAAAACCTTCAAAAAATACCGCTTGAATCCATACAGTTTCATGCAGATAGAAACGATTTTTCCAACTGGCTAATGGCACGGGGTGAATTTAAAGCGGCAATGGAATTACGCCACAAAGATGCGTCTGATTTTACCAATCTCGATGAAGTTAGAAAACATCTTGTAAGTATTTTCAACGAAAGCCGCAGAGAGAAACAACTTGGGGCGATTACTGATTTTGACCAACAAAACTTTGAATTCGCCTCTTCTTTTACTAGAATTCGAGGGAATTCTCTTGGCGGAAAGGGACGTGGAATTGCCTTTATGAGATCCTTATTGGTAAGATACAATCTTGAAAAAAAATACCCTGATATCAACATAACCGTTCCAAGCACTGTTGTAATCGGAACTTTAGAATTTGATAGGTTTCTCTCAGATAATAATCTCATCGAATTCGCAAACAGGGGAGACCGTTCTGACAATGAAATAGCTAGTGCATTCTTAGAAGGCAAAATCTGTGATGAATTGAAGGATAATCTTGCAAAAGTATTGCAGCATTTCAAATCTCCACTTGCAGTAAGATCCTCGAGCCTCCTTGAGGATTCTCAAAGCAGACCTTTTGCAGGCATATACTCTACATATATGCTATCAAATAGACATAAAAATGAGGTAGTTAGATTGAGGCAACTCTGTCAGGCAATAAAACTTGTTTATGCATCAGTATTTTTCAAAGAAGCAAGGTCATATCTCAAATCAACCTTGACGAAAAATGAAGAAGAAAAAATGGCAGTAATAATCCAAGAAGTCGTAGGAAATGATTATGGTGGTAGAGTTTATCCTGCCTTTTCTGGAGTTGCGCAATCATATAACTTCTATCCCATTGGTAATCAAACCTTTGAAGATGGTATTGTTAGTGTCGCTGCGGGGCTTGGAAAAACAGTAGCCGGCGGTGAAAAAGTACTCAGATTTTCTCCACCTTATCCAGGAATTATACCTGAATTTTCATCAGCTGAAATGATTCTTGAGAATTCACAAAGAGAACTTTATGTATTAGATACTTCGAAGAGTAACTTTATTCTCTCCGAAAAAGACGATTCCACCTTGATGAAACTAAATATTGACGACATCAAAAAGGATGGTACTTTAGAGTTTATTGCTAGTACATATGATAGAAATGATAGAATGATAAGAGACAATATGTCTGATGAAGGCCCTTTCCTTATTACCTTTTCTGGAGTTCTGAAATATGATGCATTTCCACTTGCGTCTTTAGTTAAAGATATTTTAGATATCGGGAAAAAGGGTATGGGGCGCCCTATTGAGATAGAATTTGCAGTGAATTTTGACAAGAAAAACAAAAAAAACCCAACTTTTGCAATTCTTCAATTGCGTCCTCTCGTTCCATCACACGAACATTGTGAGATTGTTTGGGATGAAAATACAAATCGAGAGAATGTTTTCATTCATTCTGATAAGGCTTTAGGGAATGGAGTTATAGAATCGATTCGAAATATAGTTTACGTTCCCCCTGAGATTTTTGATCCTTCAAAAACTGTTGAAATTGCTGATGAAATTGGAAAGATAAATGAGATCTTATTAGCATCATCATTACCTTATATCTTGATTGGACCTGGACGATGGGGAACCGAGGACAGATGGCTCGGCATTCCAGTGAAATGGAGTCAAATTTCTGGAGTTCGAGTTATGGTAGAAACAGCACTTGAGGACTTCAATATTAAACCGTCACAAGGGACGCATTTCTTCCACAACATTATATCTAGAGGAATTGGATACATCAACGTACCGTTTAAATCCAAAGATTTTTTCATTGATTGGAAGTGGCTTGACAAACAGAAAATCGTCAATGAAATGAAATTTGTGAAGCATGTGCAAATATCTCACCCTTTGAAGATTAACTTCGACGGTAGAATTGGCAGCGCTTTGGTTGTAAAACCAGACATTTTTTAAAGTTAGTAAGTTATGAAATAGTGATCTGTTCCTAAAAATCATTCAAGGAATCTTTGTGGGAAAATATGGAGGATAGACATCACTGTGGTGTAGATATCTATGCAACTTAACTTAAACGAAAATCCGGGTAAAAATTCGAACAAATACATTCTGGTGCAATGATAGTATATACACATTTAGAAAGATTTGTGAAAGGATTTCGACAGTTAATAACTAGTGACTGCAAATGTTCCCTTGAATAGATTATATGAGATGACATTGAAGCTCTTACGAAAAAGTAGCGGTAGTAAGTGGTATTTCATACATAATAGATGTATCATAAACTATTAAAAAACCACCTAGATACAGATTACAACAGAAGCTTACCAAGAAGTGTTGCAAATGTATGAGATAGTAGAAAAGAAAGCGTTATCAGAGACAGTAAAATTAATGAAGATAAAGGCACCGCTTGTGGCTAAGAAGGCCCAGGCAGGGCAGTTTATTATCCTTAGGATAGATGAAAAGGGAGAGCGTATTCCTCTAACCATAGCTGATTTTGATAGAAAAAAGGGAACTATTACAATCATTTTTATGGAGATTGGTAAAACAACAAAACAACTCGGGACACTAAAGGTTGGGGACGCCCTTGAAAATTTTGCTGGTCCCCTTGGCATGCCTTCAGAGATTGAAAGATATGGTACTGTTGTATGCATTGGCGGGGGAGTGGGAATAGCTCCATTGTACCCTATTGTTAAAGCTTTGAAGGAAACTGGAAATCATGTTGTTTCCATACTTGGAGCTCGAAACGAAAAACTGCTTTTACTGGAAGACGAGATAGAATCTTTTAGCGACGAGTTTTATATTGCTACTGATGACGGCTCAAAGGGCCACAAAGGCTTTGTAAGTGATGTTTTACAGAAGCAGATCGACGAAAAAGAAAAAATCGACATGGTTATGGCAATTGGCCCAGTGATTATGATGAAGGTTGTGGCTGATCTTACGAAAAAATACAATATTAAAACACTTGTGAGTCTAAATCCAATCATGGTTGATGGTACTGGTATGTGTGGTGGTTGTAGGGTTTCTGTAGGTGGAGAGACAAAGTTTGCATGTGTTGATGGTCCTGAATTTAATGGACATAAAGTTGATTTTGAAAATTTAATGCTTCGTAATCGAAGATTTATCAAAGAAGAAGAAGAGTCATGCAAACTAGCGGGGGTGTAATATGGCTGTGAGAAAAACCAAACATGAAATGCCAGAGCAACCCCCAAAAGAACGAATTAAAAATTTCAAAGAAGTTCCTTATGGGTACAGCAATGAAACTGCTATAGAAGAGGCAAAACGTTGCCTACAATGTAAAAACAAACCGTGTATGGATGGGTGTCCTGTTGAAATCGATATCCCTGGTTTTATAAAATGTATCGCTGAGGGTGATTTCGATAAAGCTGCTGAAGTAATCAAGAACAAAAACAGCCTCCCTGCTGTTTCAGGTAGAGTGTGTCCATATGAGGGTCAATGTGAAGGAATGTGCACTCTTAAAAAGATTGGAGAGCCTGTTGCTATCGGTAGATTGGAACGTTTTATTGCCGATTATGAACGTGAAAAAGGAGTGAAACCACCTAAAAAACCAAAATCTACAGGTAAAAAAGTTGCAGTTGTTGGTTCTGGGCCTGCAGGTCTTACCTGTGCTGGCGATCTTGCAAAGATGGGGCACGGAGTGACTGTTTTCGAAGCGTTGCATGCACCTGGCGGTGTTCTCATGTACGGGATACCCGAATTTCGTCTCCCAAAAAAGATTGTAAATTCAGAGGTCGACTATATCAAAAAACTAGGTGTAGAGGTAAGATATGATATGGTTGTTGGAAAAACGATCACAGTTGATGAGCTTTTTGAGGATTATGACGCAGTATTTATCGGTACTGGTGCAGGGCTTCCTCGCTGGTTGAGGATTCCTGGTGAAAATCTTGATGGTGTATATTCAGCAAACGAGTTTCTCACTCGTGTAAATATGATGGGGGCTTACAGATTTCCTGAGTATGATACACCGGTTAAAATTGGAAAAATAGTGGCAACATTTGGTGCAGGAAATGTTGCAATGGATTGTGCAAGAACATCTCTGAGATTAGGTGCGGAGAAATCGTATATCATCTATCGTAGATCAGATGTTGAGATGCCAGCAAGAGATGAGGAAATTGAACATGCAAGAGAAGAAGGAGTAATCTTTAAACTTTTGACGAATCCTGTGAAATTTATTGGAAATGATAAAGGTCTTCTCAAACAAGTTGAATGCATTAAAATGAAGCTTGGAGAGCCTGACGATTCGGGAAGAAGACGACCAATTCCAATTCCGGGTTCTGAGGAAACAATCAAGATTGATACAGCACTTGTTGCCATTGGACAAAGCCCAAATCCGCTTATCCCTCAGACTGTGAAAGGATTGAAAATGGGGAAATGGGGAAATATTGATACTGATGATAGTGGAAGAACATCGATCCCTGGACTCTTTGCTGGTGGAGATATTGCAACTGGTGCTGCAACAGTAATTCTTGCGATGGGTGCAGGAAAACGTGCAGCACGAGCGATAGATGAATATATAAAATCTAAAAAATAAGGTTATATATTGCTTGTATCTGGAACAGTAAGGGTATGAATCAGATTTTCAGAGCCATAAGATTTTTTGGATGATGCATTCTTCAAAGGGTATCAACAATAGTTATGTTTTGGACTCTAAATTATCTAACCAAATGTTAATGCAATCCAGTTGCCGACGAAATGCGCTACAAGTATTACCATTAGGCCAATGGTTAAGTGCTCTAAAACCACCTTCCACGGAGTTATCTTTCCGTTCTTGGCATTATCAAAACTAAAGATGCACAGGAGTGACAATCCCCAGACTATGCTTACGACGATTGCTGATGTAAGTTCTAGCAACAAGACAGGAACAAGAAATGTTAATGCAATGGTGAATTTGCAGATAAAGGTAGACAGCGTTGATTCCCATATTTCCCTTGTTGTGTGCTTATTTTCAGATTCTTCGGAAATATGAATGCCTAGCGCATCTGAAGACGCATCTGCTATAGCTATTGTTAATATCCCTCCAATAACTGCAAGCTTCGAGCTAGTTCCAGAACTAAGACCTACCATTAATCCAAGAGTGGTAATTATCCCGGAAGTCAAGCCAAAGCTAAATCCAACTTTCAATGAATGTTTCATTACATAGGTTAATGCTTTTTATCTAAATAACTCTTGGCGCTTGACCGTATATAAAAATTAAAAAAAGAAGGATGGATTTTGGCCTGTTACCGCTGCTGTATCCATGTTCTCATTTGTTTTTATGTCCACCAGACCAAATTGGTTTTCCTATGTCTCTGTATGTTTCACCATTGGTAGTAAATCTTCTGTAAAAAGGAAAGAGAGGGTGATGATGTTTTAGTTATCCTCATTATGTCACTGTTATATCGTGTAGTTATTAGGGTCCTCTATTTCTTGGTCTTTCCTGAATACAGTCCTGGTTCATTGTTTGATCGCCATTGTCATTACTATCTGTCCCTTCTTGATTTCTCGTAATGTGTTCATTCTCATGTTCTATATGTTCGTGATCGGCAGTAGCAGTAG
>CAZXHI010000039.1:0-10893 GCA_964640555.1 uncultured Thermoplasmatales archaeon
TGACAGCGTCATTGATACGTTAGAGTTTGATACCTCTTATGGTTATGAACCTAGGATCATTCATGTTAATGGAGATATCTATGCTATTGCCTACACTGGCCTTGGCACTGATGGATTCATAAAAACAGTAGAAATAACCAATACTGGAGCAATAACTAACAGTGTCATTGACAGCTTAGAATTTGATACAAGCTATTGTTATTGGCCCGACATCATTTGTATTGCTGATGCCGTCTATGCTATTGCCTACACTGGTCCTGGCTATGATGGTTTCTTGAAAACTTTGAGGATAGGGACTAATGGAAGCATCGTTGATGCAATTGATGATTCTCTGGAGTTTGACACATCTAATGGTTGTGAACCTAGCATCATTCATGTTAATGGTACCGTCTATGCCATTTCATATCGGGGTCCCGGTAGTGATGGTTTCATGAAGACAATAGAGATAGACTTAAAAGGTACGATTAGAACAATAGTTTCCAAAGATGGTGCTTATGGAATTAGTGCGAATGCCACAAGAGTCTTTGCTACGATAAACACACATACTAATATAATTTCGGCACCGATTTCTCCAGGTTTCAATCATATTGTTTTTAACTATAATAAAGATGGTAGCTCAGATCAGTTGAGGTTATACATAAACGGAACTGAAATGGCCAACGGGACGTTGACGGAGACAATTACAACAAACACAAATAATCTGTACTTCGGAAAAGTCAATGCCATTATTGATGAGATTGTAATATATGGTACGCCCCTTGCTATAGAAAATGTTGTCGATCACTTTGATCTCATGAAGCCCTAATCATAAATAAATAAAAGTCAAGGTGGAAAAATGAAAGGATTTAGGAAAAATATCAACACGCTTCGAAATGCGAATGAAGCAACAGTAGGAGTTGTTGTAGCGGTCTTAATGGTGGGATTAGCACTTTCAGTTATTTGGCTTGTGCAATCATTTTATGTGCCCAGATGGATGGAACAAAAAGAAGCTGAACATATGGATGAGGTGTTGGATCGGTTTTCCATGCTAAAATTTGCAATAGATATGCAGATGTTAACCGAAAAAGACACCCCTATATCTACATCAATAACGTTAGGTAACAAAGAACTACCGTTTCTTGAATCAAGTAGGTCATTTGGATTTCTTGGTATTTCATCGAATTCAGGGATTAATGTAACGACAACTGATGGTAACTCAACTCAAATTTCACTTGGAAGGATAAAATACTCATCAGAAAATGTATATTTTCTTGATCAATCCTGCATCTATGAAGTGGGAGCCGTGATAACTAGTCAATCTGAGGGAGATGTAATGTCAATAACACCATCTTTTGATGTGATGTATTCTGATCCAACAGTTAAATTATCATTTGATGTAATAAACGTTTTGGACATTGGGGAAAAAATATCTGTTAGTGGATATGGTACATATCCGATACAGACAAAATTCTCAGATGCTATCGTTACTAATATTACAGATGTTCAGAGTATTGCCTTGGATACATCTTATCAAAATGCTTGGAGCATATTTATCAATAGTACGTTCTCGAAAAAAGGACTAAATGAAGGCAGTGATTTTTGGATAAATACAACTGATGGTGGGATAAAAATAGAATTTGCCTCTGCTCTTGATGTTGATATCACTCTAAAAATCGTAAATATTCTTGCCCAGATAGGTCCAGGGTGGATTGAATAGAAATAAGATAGAAACAAAACAATTTGCCTTCCTGAGAATCTATGGGGCAAAATTTGATTCATTTCAGGTGAAATATGGGAAAATCGATACAGAGACATGTCATGAAAATTAAAAGAACAGATGATGCAGTATCTGAGATAGTTGGAACTATTTTACTGTTGATGATTGTTGTGGCGGTTTTCTCTGGAATCTATATCATTGTTTTAACACCTCCGTCTGATACTCCTCAGCCGTTTGTAACTATTGTTGGAAAGTTAGAAGAAATGGATGGTGAAATTGAAAATCTTGGAAATTTAGATGAGACTGCAGATGTCGTATTAATACATGGAGGGGGAGAACCTATATCTCTGGATTCAAAAATCTTGATGACTATCGGCAGTACTATAGTAAATATGACTGTTGGAAATTGTTTAGATGCCAAGTCTAAAGAGGATGGAGCATGGACTATAGGTGAACGGATTATTTATCCAGTTGGGAATGAAACATGTCTACATGTTGAGGTCACGATTGTTGATGTGGCAAGTAATTCTGTGATATTCATGGGGGCTGTTCAGACAGGATCAATGACTGTAACAAAAAATGTGTTCGATGTTCAACATAATGCTGCAACATTAATTATGGGTTATAATTTTGAGGATTACGGCTCCGGTAGATTAAGATTTGCTTACAAAAAACAGAGTGAGGATAACTGGGAATATACTGCTTGGAATCCAAAAACAGGCGACGGCATTTATCACAAGAGAGTTACGGGATTGTCATGCGAAACTACTTATTTATTTAGGGGAGAACTTGAATATGAAGGTACTACTATTGTATCTGGGGTGGCAAAATCATTTACAACGAGTGATTGCTAGACGTAAATGGGTGAACCATTTCTTTTTTCAAAATTTCTCTCTAAGGAACATGCAATAATACACAAATGAAAAACAACATATTTTGCATTAAAAACAAGTGGGTGAATATGCATCTGCATTGCTACATGCATATAAATTATTTAAACTGGAAAATATTTTGTTGTAAAAGTCTACTTGGGGAGAGGACAAAAAAGGTAATATTAGGAGAAAAATAATGTGCTCGATCAGCAGCACATTGCATTAAAAATTGTCTCTTTTCCCTTGTAAAGATGGGTAAGGAGGCATGATTTGAAATGAAAAAAAAGATAGAGTCGCAGACAATTAAGGATGGTATTTTTTTATCACATGTACGAACGAATTTTGTCGATCGATTTACCAACAAACGAATAAGATTTAATCCAAGACCTTCTCAGAAAATTAAAAACTCAGAAGAAGATCAAAAATCAACAAAGAATAACATAAGTACCTTGCGATCAGAAATAGGGGAGGAAATAGATTCCCTACTCAAGGAAAGTGAAAATAAAAACATAATCAAAAACATTTCATCTAATGAACCATTGGAGGTTGTTTCAAAACAATCTACAAAAGAAATTCGAGAGCCATTAAAAATAGATTGGAAACAGCCTGATGTTAAAACAGAAAAACAATCGAAACTGATATCTGATAATGATGATACCTCAGACAAGCTTTTTGAAATAAAAAACTACCCGGCCAGGTATCCTAGTATCGACCCCTGTACAATCTCGGAACCAAAGTTTCCTCTTAGTGCAAGTTCTATTGGGGGCGGGCAGTTATTGAATGGAAATTTCAACGGTAGGATGTTTGGTAATCAGACTTGCGAAAGCCAAAATATGGTTATGGGTCCGGGTCTTTTGCAGGTCAAGGGTGAAACACAGGATGCAATGCGGGAGCTTTTTGAGAATAAAGATATGATGATTAAAGGGGAGCGTGATGAGTCTAACATTGCACTTACTAAAATGCAGATCATCAATGAAAATAACTATGATACAAAGGTAGTGGATGAGAAAACAGGGTTTGGATGGAAAGGGCTTGGCTCCAGGAAAATTGTTTTTAATGAATTGTTGTGTGAGTATGTATATGAACTCATCGAGCCCCAACTTGAGGAGAAGGAAAAACAAATCAAAAACAAACTAACTTATTTATTTAGAACACGTGCAGATACCGACGATTTTGATGTGGATGCTAAAGGGAAAAATGAGTATCTTGCGAGATCATTAGAGGCTATTATCAAGGAGAATCATATTAAACTGAGAGCCGAGTCCAAGGATAGGATTTTTTATCATATACTTCGGGATTTTGCGGGGTATGGCAAAATAGATATTTTGATGCATGATGAGGGAATTGAAGATATTTCATGCGACGGCCAAGAGACCCCAATTTTTGTTTTTCATAAAAAATATGAGTCAATTTTGAGTAATATACTCTTTGATTGCAGTGATGAATTGGACTCTTTTGTGGTAAAGTTGTCTCAAATAGCGGGAAAACAGATTTCTGTGTATAATCCGGTTGTTGATGGAAAACTCACAGACGGCTCTCGTCTTCAGACTACACTTGCTAGAACCATAACACAATATTCTACATTTACTATCCGGAAATTCAAAGAAGATCCACTAACTCCAATTGATCTGATCAATAATAACACAATGTCGTTACACATGGCTGCTTATTTCTGGATGGCTATCGAACAAAACGCCTCTATGCTTTTTTGTGGTGGGACGGCAACGGGTAAAACAACAATATTGAACGCACTTTCTCTCTTTTTACCATCATCGTTTAAGATTGTTTCAATCGAAGATACGAGGGAGCTTAATCTTCCTCATAAAAACTGGATAGCAGGGACTACACGAACTGGATTTTCCTCCTCGGAGACAACAAAATCCGGTAAAGATATTGATATGTTTGATCTTGTTCGCGTTGCCTTACGTCAGCGACCACAAGCAATCATCGTTGGAGAGATTCGTGGAAAGGAAGCATACACACTTTTCCAGGCAATGACCACCGGTCATCTTTCGTATTCAACCATTCATGCGAGTAATTTACGCGCACTTATTCAACGGCTTGAAAATCCTCCTATTTCGTTACCAAGAGTGTTACTTACGTCTCTTGATCTTGCGGTGTTTTTAAACACTGTCACAGTCGACGGAATGCCTGCAAGGAGGGTTACAAATGTCAATGAGATAATAAAACTCGATCCTGAGTCAAATCGACTTGTTACGATGACTCCATTTAGTTGGGTTTCAGAGAGGGATGATCGATTTGAATACGGTGGTGGAAGTGCAATGCTTGATAAAGTTAAACAACAACGTGGATGGAATGATGAACAACTCCATCAAGAACTAAGCAACAGAATGGTAATTCTAGAGTGGATGAAAAGAAGAAATTTAAGATCATATGAACAGGTCGGAAAAATTGTATCAGAATATCGTAAAAATCCTGAATCGGTGTTGCGGAAGGTAAAAGAGGATACCTTATGAAATCAACAAAATATTCGGCATTTTGTACCAAGATATTTGGAAATATTTTCTCGAAGGAAACAGATCATCTTATAGAAAAAAACATCGAATTATCACAAGCCGATATCGCTATGGGTTACGATGTATACTGCTCTATGGCACTAATGAATACAATCATAGGTTTAATTGGTGCCCTTATTCTTGTCCTTTCAATTCGTGTATTCATTCCCTCGATTTACACTATGTTATCTATTGTCCTAGTACCGGTAACAGTCGCGGTTTGTATATGGATAATATATCGGTATCTTCCTACATATTACATCAAAAAAAGAGCAAGAAACATTGACTTGGTTTTGCCATACGCAACGAATTTTATAAGCTCAATGGCGGTAGCTGGTGTTTCACCAGCTGAGATATTCCAGTCACTTTCATCAATAGAGGTATATGGTGAAATTCAGAAGGAAGCAAATAGAATTGCTAAAGATATTGTGGTTATGGGTACGGATAGTATTACTGCGCTTAAAAATGCTATCGAGATTTCCCCATCAAAAAAATTCAGAGCATTTATTCAGGGAATGATAGGAACGATTCAGTCAGGTAGTGATTTGCATATATATCTCTCGGCCTTTGCAGAGAAATACATGCAGGATGATCTTCTTGAACGAAAGAAAGATCTAGATATGCTTAGTGTAATAGGAGAGGTATTCGTTATATCTGTCATTGCTTTTCCCATATTTTTAGTTATCATTCTTACCGTAATGGGATTTTTTGGCGGTTCAATGAAGCTCTCCATGACGATACTATTATTTTTTTCATTTGTAATCCTGCCGGTGGCATACGTTGGATTTTACATGTTGGTAAAATCAACTAGTCTTGAGGAAATTAGCAAAGTAAAATCGGTACAAAATAATAATTTTAAACGTCGCATTAAAGAAAACAGAAAACCTCTTTTCATTTTGTTACTTTCAGTTGGATTAATGGCGCTTTTTTATGGTATAATTTATGTGTTAAGTTATTTTGGATATTTGGATCCCGATATATATTTCTATTTTGATAGTATTTTTCTAGGAGTGCTTGTTGTAATGGGTCCAGTCGGATTCTGTAAATATCTAGAAACGAAAAGGAGAAAACAGATACAAGAAAGGTTGCCTGAGTTTCTTGTTGAAATTGGGGATGCTCTCTCTACAGGTATGACAATTTTTGAGGCGATTAAAACTGCAGAAAAAGGTCATTATGGGGAATTAAAACCAGAAATTAAAAATATGAAAATGCAACTATCATGGAATGTCCCAATAAAAGATGTGTTTACTGATTTTGCGGTTAAAATGAAATCTGCCATCATCCGACGAATAGTTGTCACTATAAACAAGGGAGTAATGATGGGGGGTAGCATGCCGAAGATTTTTAAGGCAGCGGCAGGGGAAATCAATCAGGTCAATCGGCTAGAAGACCAGAGAAAAAGGGACATGTCTATTTATACAATAGTTATTTTACTGTGTTTTTTTGTATTTTTAGCAATCATAGTGATTCTCAATAGAACCGTTTTCATGTCTTTTATTGATCTTCAAACAGATCAAATGAGTCAGTTTGGGGGTATTTTACCTATGGATTTGGTTGATCCACTGCAATTGAGATATTCCTTGTATTCTTTTGTGTTTGTTCAAAGTATTGGTGCTGGAATTCTAGCAGGATTTATGATGGATGGTAGACTTTCTTCAGGGGTTAGATACAGTTGCATTCTTGGAATAATTTCATTTTTCGTTTTTAAATTATTGTTCTAAATGGAGGGAGAAAAAAGTTATGAAACATAAAAGGGCAGATGAGGCGGTTTCGGAAATCGTTGGAACTATTTTGCTGTTGGGTATAACCGTATCGCTTTTCTCGGTAATATGTGTCATTGTGTTGTCTTATCCATTTTCACCTTCTTCGCCATCTACAAATTTGGTTGGGATGGTAGAGGGAGATTATTTACTAATAGAACATCGGGGTGGAAAGGCACTGGATTTAGGGACAAAAGTTTCATTGACTATTGGTGACAATATGTCAGAAATCATAACTGTTGGAGATAGAGATTATCTAAATAATGAATCTAAGGTAGATAACCGATGGGGCATAGGGGAATGGTTCGTTTATCAGAATGGCAATATAACAGGAAAAAAAGTGGGAATTGCAGTTGTTGATGTAGAAAGCGATTCTGTGATACTGATAGAAACATTTCATAGTAAGGTGGAATCCTAATGCTAGATGTTGTTATAATCCAACAAATGGGGGATTTTAAATGGTTCAAATGAAAAAGATGAAAAATTCGGAAGACGCTGTTGTTGGCATCGTTGCAACATTTTTGATCATAGGATTGATTGTTACTGTCATTTCGATGATACAGGCAGTTTACGTACCTGAATGGATGGAGCAAACAGAGGCAAATCATATGGAGGTAGTGGCAGATCAGTTTTCCCAGTTAAAATTTGCAATAGATACTCAATCAGCAATCAAAGAACCGAACACTCCGATATCAACATCGATAACGTTAGGTAACAAAGAACTACCGTTTCTCACGTCGTCTCGAGCATATGGCTCTCTTGATATTTTATCGGACGAGTGCATGGTGACGATAAATGATTCAAATGTTACAAAATCTAAATCATATCCAATTGGATTAATCAAATATTCCTCAGCAAATGCATATTTTCTGAATCAAGCCTACACTTGTGAAGCAGGGGCTGTTATATTGAGTCAATCTCAGGGAAACACCATGTCAATAAAACCAGCATTTTCTGTGAGTTATGGAGCGGATATCAACATATCTTTTACTATAATTAATATCTCAACGATCGGTGAAAAGAGATCCATTGGGGGATATGGAACATACCCGATACAGACTGAGTTCTCAGATAATGATACCACTGTTTTTCCCGATGTTAAAAACATTACCATTAACACTAATTATCAGAATGCTTGGCAGAAATTTATCAACAACACCTTGATCAACTCAGGACTTAATCATCATAGTTATGGTGCCGATTTTTTAATAAGTGTTGATGATGACAGTATGATTCTGAAATTCAATAATTCGATTACCGTCAACCTCAAACTGAAATATGTAAAGATCAACGCTCAGATAGCTCCAGGATGGATAGAAAATATTAAGGGGGGTAAAATAAACCTTTAACCATTATTTTTAAATTAATATGGGGGATAAAAAGATGAAAAAATGGAAGAAAAACATCAGAAGCTTAAAAGATTCCAATAATATGGTGGCAGAGATCATTGGAACTGTTTTGCTATTGGGGATAGCTGTAGCTATTTTCTCTACGTTGTATGTTGTTGTGTTTGCTTATCCGTTTCCCACCTCTTCGCCAAATGTTACATTGATTGGAACAATAGAGGGTAGCAATATAATCATAGAGCATCACAGTGGAGAAGCATTAAGTCTTGACACGGAGCTTTTGATAGGGGGACCCAAAAATAGTTTCATTGTCAGAGATTTTTTGGACGACGAGTCAAAGAGTGATGGAGTATGGAATATAGGTGAAAGAATAGTTTATCCATTTGAGTATAACATTAGCTGTACTCACGTTGAGATTATGACAGTTGATATAGAAAGTAATTCAGTGATACTTGTAGGAACCCTTGATATCCATCCGGAATGTGATGTGGGAGTTAAATATACGATTGACGAGCAATACTTATCGACGGGAGACAATCTCAAACCATTCAATGTTACAGCAACTAACTATAAGGGAGATATTAATAAAACTGGTGTTAAGATAAGTATTACATTACCGAAAGGTTTGACCTGTCTGAGTAATAATACGGGTAAGGGTAATTATAATCACAATACGGGTATTTGGAGCATAAACAACCTTGCCATTGGGGAGTCTGTTACTCTTACCATCAATGCGTGGGGGCTCCTTAAAGATATGGCCGGCATAGCAGAAATAGTATCATCAACTTTCCCTGATCCAAACTTGGCAAATAATAAAGCTTGTTTAACGAGAATATAAGAACCGACGTAGTGGGAGATTGTAATCACAATCTATAGGGTAATCATGTAATTCTTTTCCATATATGGGCACAATACTCTATTAGATGAGCAACTTACCCAATTTTCTGTCAAATGCTGGGCTATTTATGCCATCAAAACACCAGATATTTCCCGTTTGGGATATACTTTAATTCCCTTCTCTGTAATCTGCATGGTGACGATTTTCTTTTGGTGCTTTTCATCTCGCATTTTTAAAATTTCAATTGCGTTTTCCCTGCCATTTTCTCGTCTGATGTTGTAGAACACAACGACTCCATCGGCCAAAAATTCCTCCACGCCAGTCGGTGAAAAAATTTCAGGAATCTGTTTTGTTTCGGTTATAAGAAAGCTTGTACTCCCTATTTTTTCAAAAAACCGGAATAGCTGTTCAACATAAATTCGATAAGATTGTTCTTTTCCCCTAAATGTTGAGGAGACTGCTGTGAGGGAGTCAAATACGATAAAATCTGGTTTAAATCCGGCACCCTCAACAATAGCTAATGGCTCTAATTCCATAAGTAGCGGATCAACGTCCTTTGTCATCATGGCCTCAAAGTCATTGCCAACTTTTTTGTCATAATAATAAATCTCACTTGTCAAAAATCTCTTGATTTTTAGATTTCCCGAGTCCATTAATTTCTTTGGATTCCAACCAAATTTCTCCATACGTTGTATTAATCTTTCTGAAGATTCTCTAAAGCCAATGTAGTAACACTTTTTTCCTTGAGATGCCTGATGTGCAAGTATTTGTAAGCAGAAATTTGTCTTTCCTGTACCAGCACCCCCGGCAACAAGAACCGAAGATCCTTTTGGGATACCGTGCTTGAATAAGGCGTCGAATCCAGGTACGCCTGTTGAAACAAATTGCTCTTCCTTTTTAACCATTTCTTTTTGCATTTCCATTCCATCCATTTACAATTTATCTGAATACTATTGGTCCTTTAGAACCTATCCATCATCACTTCTTTCATTATGTGTTTTTTATTTAAATGCATTTGGGGCGGTTTTTATAAGTCTCTATAATTTAACAACAATGTTGTTATTGTTAACTGGGTCTTTAAGGAAAACAAGATCCATCAACAAATCATTCAATTTCATTCCAATAAATTGTATTTGACTGAATCAAGCTCCGTATGTCCTTCTAAATAATGTATCGATTAGAACCTACCTTTATGAGGTGTGGATTCATGTTGTGTTCTTGTCGCTGGTTGTCATGGTAATCGTTCTAAGTAGAAAATATAGGTAACTGGTTCTTGGTGGTTAGGATGGTGATTATAGGATTGTGGGTATTGTATACTGTCTTTTTTACAAATTGGCATTTTTTCAGAGTAGGTTTAAATAACAGAAAAAACTAAACAATGATGAGGTATTACATAACACAGGTGGTGTTGGTGGTGGATATGGGATATCAGCTACCTGCACAACTACATGCAAACAAACTATTTATATTCTGGTGTTATTAATGCCTTAAAAGATAAAAAATAACATAGGAGAGAATGGGATGAAAGCAAATAGAAAATTTGTAGAAGGTGATGAGGCAGTATCCGCTGTTATCGGTGTTATTCTTATGGTTGCAATAACTGTAGCGATAGCAGCAACAGTGTATGTCTATGTAAGTGGAATGATCGGTGTACAGCAAAAGGTACCAACGGTTCAAATGCTAGCGGACGAAGATGATGACAGATTAGCTGTTATTAATACCGATGCCGATGTATATTGGGACAATCTTGCTATAAGAGTAACTGGAGCTTGTACAATCAAGGTAAATGGTGAATGTCTTGCTGCAGGTGGAACAAACCAGACGACTTTTACTTCGGATAAATATTATCAGGTTGATGATAACAT
>CAZXHI010000040.1:0-2164 GCA_964640555.1 uncultured Thermoplasmatales archaeon
TTTCCAATCTCCAACATATGGTATCTCACTAGATGGTGGTTGCCAACAGTACATTGAAACAAATGAGTCGTTTTTAGCGTACCCGTACCAATGAACATCTATTCTTGATGCATGTTCGGATACTGTTTCATCTATTTTGAACCTAAAATGATGTATCTTTTTTATTTTAGTATCTTCTTTAAACATGGAAGAACTACCTTCGTCAGGAAAAAATTTATTGTCCTTTACCCCTATCAACCTATAATTATTCATTTCCCAAAATCCCCCGATTTCCGTTTCGAATAGAAGGCTGCGGATTCTAGGTGGGAAAAATTTATTAAAAAAAGATGTTTCGTCATAGTAGGCTCTACTTTCGGAATCTAGCTGATAATCATACGACTGTCCACTACCTTCATCGGAAGCCAGTTCAATACCGTTATTATCAGTTATAGCACAGTTTGTAAGATCTACATTTATACCTTCTTCGAATTTGTCTATTTCCCAAAAACCATCGTCTTCATCTAGCGTCACGTCTAGCGTTTGTGGATAATTAGAAAAAGCACAAAAACTGATATTCAGAAGGCTTGGTACTAGTAGCAATAAGAAAATAACTCCTAAAATTACTATTTTGTTATATGAATGTTTTTTATCCATATATTTAATCTCCATATAATATTCATAATCTTAATTTTAATTTATAATCCACACATTTATATATCTTTGGGTTTTAATCAGGTTCAGTACCCATCAATTCTTTCTAATTATGTCATACCCTTTAACTTTTGGCACGAGTATGTTTTCCCTTTCCCTACTTCTATACTATATACCATCTGCTTAATAAGTTTAGCATTTTTTACAACAAGTTATCATTTAACAAAACTTTTGCACTTTTTGCCATTAATCAGCCTACGTAAGGAGGAGCAACAAAATTTTTTCAATTGACATTTTCTCCCTGTTTTTCAAAAAAGTGCAAAAGTCTTGATTTAAATTAAATCTATATGACAATTACCTGAATATCCATCACATTTGTACCAGTAGGCCCAGTCATAAATAAATCATCTAACCTCTTAAAAAAATTATATGAATTGTTTTCCTTGAGAAATCCAGCTGAATCAAGGTCTTTTTTACGTGCCTCTATCAAGGAAAAACCATCTGCAACGGCTCCAGCGGCATCACTTTTTCCATCAATACCGTCAGTTGCAAAAGATGCAAAAACTATATCAGTATCAGCCATGCATTCAACGCCTCCTAAAACCATCTCTTGGTTTCTACCACCCTTGCCACTGCCTTTTATTGTAACTGTTGTTTCTCCACCCGAAATGAAAACATGCTTCCCTAATTCCTTGTCATAATTTTTTGCTTTATCAACCAGATAAACACCAATTTCTCTCGCCTCGCCAGTAAGAGAGGTAGTAAGAAGTTTTGTTGTATAGCCCAGTTCCCTTGCTTTATCCTCTGCTGCTTTACATGCAATCTCGTTATTTGCAACAATAAGGTTGGACAGGTTATCAAAAACATGATCATCTTTTTTTGGAGTCTCAGCGAGTATACCCTGAACACCATCATCGATGATATTGGTGACACCCGAAGGTAATTTTTGCCAAAGATCATATTTTTTAAAAATCATTTTTGCATCACCATACGTAGTTGAATCAGGATATGTGGGACCAGATGCAATAAACTCCATAGGATCACCAACAATATCGGAAATAATAAAAGAAATTGTCCTACATTTAGCAAATTTTGCAAGCTGACCTCCTTTAACAAATGAAAGATGTTTACGTATGGTATTAATTTCATTTATATCGGCACCTGATCTCAACAACAAATCAGTTGTTTGCTGCAAATCTTTAAGACTCACCCTTGGCTTGCATAAAAGTGCAGACCCTCCACCAGATATCAAGACAATCAATATATCTTCATTGCCACACATTTTAATGATATCTAGGATTTTATCTGTACCACCTATGCTATTCTGATCAGGTATTGGATGGCTGCCGACAAAAGTATCTACACATTCACTTCGAACTTTATTATTTGGATTATTAGTAATAATAACTCCCTTTTTGACATCAATTGAATCGCAGATTGCCTGAGCCATACCAACACTAGCTTTTCCAAAACCTACCACGTATATGTTTTCAAAATCGGAAGGATCTACAGTTTTCCTACCAATATTAATCTT
>CAZXHI010000041.1:0-46023 GCA_964640555.1 uncultured Thermoplasmatales archaeon
TATATCGTTCTCTACAAAAATTAACAACCTGTGGGTTATGCACCAAAGAAACAAGTACGATAGAAACTGGAGGGTATTATCATGTATACTCATGTGTCGATACAAAACAAGTGAAAAAGCGAGTAGAGGCATGTGTGGAGAGATGGTATACATCCATGAAAGAAATGATAGAACTATTTGATAGTTAAATGGAATTTGAACAGAGAAATTTAAGCGTGTTGATTTTTGAATCTCTCTAAAGTGATGCATATAATTTAATAGCTTTTCAAAAATGAAATTATTGTCATAATGTGGAATCTTAATGTAGATGATTTTCCATTAAACCTACAAAAATAGGATATTTTATATATTGCTTTTGCATTTGCTATGTTTAAACTAGGAGAGATGTGATATGAAAGTTAATAACCCACATGAGTTAGTTGGAAAAGAAGTTGTTGACGTAAATGGAAACACTGTTGGAACGATAGACAAAACATGGAACAGCTGGAATCAAGACTACCCTGGATACTTCTTTGGTATAAAGACCTATGACAATACCAGAGACACGTGGTTCAGAGGAACATGTAAGCTGATACCAATATACAGTGACTACATAAAACACACCGACGACCGCGTATTTCTAAACAAAACAACGGAAGAATTAGGTCGCTTTTGGAACAAGGCAGTTCATTTCGGCAACTGGACCTGCGCAACAGATGAATTGGTTGAAAAACCCGTTTATGACAGAAATCATTCCAAAGTTGGAACTTTCTATTCTTGGACAGAGAGTGACGGAACATACAAGAACTATGGGGTATTGTTGGATCCATATTTGTGTGGTGCCTGGAAAATGCCATACAATACATTGTGGCCAATACCGCCTAACTTCCTAACCAATGTAACAGATACCATACAACTTGACAAAACCTTAGATGAATTAAAAGGATTCTGGGACCAGCAGCAGAACACTCAACAACAGCAGTACAATCAGAGTACTCAACAACAGCAGTACAATCAGAGTACTCAACAACCGCAGTACAATCAGAACACTTTCTAGATAGAAATTAATAAAGTTCTGTATCTGGGGAGACTAAAGAGTCTTCCTACTTCTCTATTTTTTATACTTTATGATCTTAAACAGGGGATTTTTGTTTTATTTAAAGGTTGGATTGTGGATTGATTTGTTTTCCTACCACAAAGGATAGTACTAACTTATTCTTTGATAGTCATATGCTTGATAAAATATCGAAAAAAGTTCGTCTCATAGATCGTATTCTATTTTGTATTCTCCAGGGTCTCCGTCAGTTATCTTGAATTTTTTCTCCCTACATAATGAAATCATAGGCACATTGTCTTTCAATACGACGCCATCAATTTTCTTTAGGCCTTTGTCTTTGGCAATGTTTATGGTGTGATCAACAAACTCTGAGCCTAGTCCACGTCGATGCCATTCATCGCTTACTACCATGGCAAATTCTGCCTCGTCGTTTCTCCCAGGAGTTAGAATAATTCTTGTTACGCCTAGAAATCGTCGTTTGCCATTTTCTTCTATTTCAGCTACGATTCCAATTTCTCTGTCGTAATCAATGTTACAATATCGCGTTCGCATTTCATGCGGTGTATCTTTTATAATTCTAAAAAACCGATATCTTACTGTCTCTTCGGAAAAAGTTTTGAACATGTCAAGCCACAGATATTCGTCCTCTGGTTTTATCGGTCTGAGCAATACCTTGCTCCCATCTTTAAGTTTTACTGTTTTTACATATTTATTTGGATAGGTGCTAATGATAAGATGTTGTGTTTTCTCAGGATGTTTGTCAATAACAATTCGCGCATCAACCGCAATAATATCATCACCAGATGCTATCAACGGATTAATGTCAATTTCTTGTATCTCAGGGTGATCTACGATCAATTGTGAGAAATTGATCATGGTTTCTTCAATTTTCTGAATATTGGCTGGCGGAAGTCCTCTAAATCCTTGCAACAACTTATATGCTTTTGTCCGTTCGATTATTCGATGTGCCAATACCTGATTTAACGGCGGGAAACCGATAGCCCTATCTTTTAATAATTCAGTAAACACACCACCCATACCAAATAGAATTATCGAACCGAAAACCGGATCCTTTTTAGATCCAAGGATAAGTTCATAACCTTTGTTTTTGATCATTTTCTGGATGGTTACCCCCTTTATTTCTGCATCGGGAACATTTTCTTTGACCTGTTTCATCATGTTTTTAAAGGCTTTCTTGACTTCATTTTCACATTGTAAATCAAGGGCAACACCACCAACGTCGCTTTTGTGTGTTATCTGAGGAGAATGTATTTTCATCACTACAGGATAGCCAATTTTTTTAGCAGTTTGTACTGCTTTTACTTCAGATCCTGCAACAATGGGTTTCGTCGATTTAATTCCATACATCTCAATGAACTCCTTAGCTTCATCCTCGTTAAGCAGTGTTCTTCCTTCAATTAACGCATTGTTGAGTATGTTTTTGAGTTTCTCTTGATTGGCGGGTGAAGGTCTTATGTCAAGCTCTTCTGGTGTTTCATAGTGGATTTCAAGGTTTCTTGCATAATTGTAGAGATATGCATAGGCTTCTACTGCTTCCTCTGGTGTGGAATATGCAGGAACACCATTTCTGTTTAGAATTCGCCTGGCGTAAAGAACGCTTTCTTCACCTGGAAAAGAAACTAAGATTGGTTTAGTGGATTTTTTAGACAGGTCAATAATCCTATCAGCAAGTTTTTTTGGATTGGCCATGACCTGAGGAACACATATAATCAACAATCCATCGATGTTTGTGTCCTTAAGACATACTTCAATTGCTTTTTGATACCGTTCTTCATCTCCATCTCCGATGATGTCAATGGGGTTTGCTTTACTCCAGTGAGCTGGTAAGAATTCATTCAGTTGTTTCATGGTTTCATCGGAGAGTTCGGCTACTTTACATCCTTTTTCGACTATGGAATCAGTAGCTAATACACCAGGTCCTCCAGCATTTGTGATAATTGCAATGTTTGGTCCTGTTGGTCTGGGTTGTTTTGCAAGAATTGATGAACAATTAAATAAATCACTAATTTCTTTTACTCTTATTGCTCCCGCCCTTTTAAATGCTGCATCATATATGTAATCTTCGCCTGCCATTGCACCGGTGTGTGATGAAGCGGCTTTTGCTCCCTCCTTAAACCTTCCAGATTTAATTACAATAATGGGCTTTGATCTTGCAAAACTTCTGGATGCGCTCATAAACTTCCGTGCATTTGTAATTGATTCTACATATAGAACAATGCTACGGGTATGCATATCCATACCAAAATAATCGATAAGGTCTCCAAAATCGACATCGAGCATTGATCCAACTGAGATAAAAGAGCTGAATCCTACTTTTGCTGCAGCGGCCCAGTCTAATATTGCACCACATATTGCTCCACTTTGAGAAAAAAGTGCTATGTTACCCTTCTCAGGTGCCGAACCAGCAAAAGTAGCGTTGAGATTCAAGTATGGGAGGATAAAACCAACACAGTTGGGCCCTACGATTCTCAAACCATATTTATCTTTAATTTTCAGTAGTTTTTTTTCTAAAAGTCTTCCCTCTTCCCCTATTTCTTTAAATCCTGCTGAAACAATTAAAATTCCTTTGATGCCCCTTTTTCCACACCGCTCGACAACATCAATAACTACCTTTGCTGGCGTTGCAATAATAGCAAGATCTACGACCTTTGGAATATCATCAACAGAAGCGTATGCTTGTACTCCCTGGATACTTTCCTTTTTTGGATTAACCGGAAAAACTATGCCATCATACCCAGAACCAATGAGATTTCTAAAAATTCTATATCCTGCTGAGCCGACCTTATCACTTGCTCCAATAACCGCGATACTTTTCGGCTTAAAAACTTTATCAAGATTTTCGATGCCCATACTTCTTTCCCCCATATAAAGCGGGATGATACCCCCGTAGCTACATTATACTAATAAGCTTATCGACACTGACATCGTGGGTGGGTATATGTCCTTATATTTCCCAATGTGGTTTAAGTACTTTTTTAAGATCAAAAACTAGATTTTTGACCGTTTCAAATTTTTGATGAGGCGTATTATCAATCTCTTTTAAATATTCGTCCTTATCGAGAAGGCCGCACATGATATTGTAATATGATGCTACACTTGCTGAACTGTTGTATCCGCCGCCAAAAAGAACAAGTAGTTTGTCACAAGTATCATCCGATAATTCTCTCGTCCTTTTAGCTAGATGATAATAAGTCTGATATGTTAAATTTAAATCTGCCAACGGGTCAGAGTGATGTGTATCTACACCGGATTGGTAGATAATGATCTCTGGTTTAAATTGTTTGGTAATTGGCGGGATAATTTCGTCAAATGCCTTTAGATAACTTGCACTTCCAGTTCCAGGGGGTAAAGGCAGATTAACTGTGAACCCCTCTCCTTTATCTCGTCCGATTTTTTCTAGACTTCCAGTTCCAGGGTATAATGTTCTCCCATCTTGATGAAACGAGATGTTAAGAACTGTTGGATCATCGTAATAAATTTCTTGTGTACCATTGCCGTGATGCACATCTAAGTCAATTATTAAAAAACGTTTTAGTTTGTGTTTCTCACGCAGGTATTCAATGGCAACGGCGATGTCATTAAAGAAGCAGAAACCTGACGAATAATTTCTACTGGCATGATGAAAACCGGCGAGAGGATTAACCATGCAATTAAAACCCTCAAATAACTTTTCACCTGCAAGTATTGAACCTCCTGTTGCAAGACTTGCATAGTTGTAGATGCCAACTTTTGCAGGTGTATCTTTGGCAAGCATGCCGCCAGTACGACTCAGTTCCTTTATTCTGCTCACATAGCTTTCACTATGTGCTCGCAAAAGATCCTTTTCTGTTGCTTTATTTGGTGTAAATAATTCAACATCTTTCATTATGCCTTTTTCTTCAAAAAACTCCATGGTTTTGCCAGGTTTATTCCCCACTAAAGGATGATCTACACCAAGATCGTATTTGTTGTAATCTTCATGGTAAACGATTCCGATCATGTGACTTCTACATACAAACCTTCAATTTATATCTTATCTTCGAATGGTGTTAACAATTAGAGGTTCAAGACGAAGGACGACTGTCCCTTCAGAGGTTATCGAAATTCTCAAACTTAAAGACGGCGATAAACTTCGGTTAGTTGTTTTTAACAATGGAACAATACGTATTAATAAAATAAAAAAATAAATATTTGAATATTTTTGTTTTCCATCTTATTATGGTGATGATTGAATGTTAAATTCAGTAGATTTTAAATAGGGATATGGGATAAGAAAATTGCAAAACTATCAGTATGGTTCCAAAAATATATGACCAACGTCTGTTAATCTGTGAGTGGTTTCTGATGAGTATAGTAGATTTGACTTCTATGGGGGAATCTCAGGCTGAACTGAGGACGGAAATTAACGACCGACTATCTCGACTTCAAGATGAGGTTTCAGATTATTGTTTTCAATGTGCTAAGTGTACATCTGGCTGTGAAGCTCATAAACTTTTGGAATTGGAGCCACATAAGATTGTTGCATTGCTCAAACGTGGACTGATTGATGAGTTGGTCAATTCTGATGTTATCTGGACTTGTATGAGCTGTTTTAAATGCAGGGAGCGATGCCCGCAGAAAGTTGCACCTGTTGATATCTTGTTTGCCTTGAAGAACATGGCTGTTGCAAGTGGCAAGCAGATTCCCGGGAAATATACAGGCATGTTACAATCTATTCTTTCCATTGGATTGATACAAGATGTACAAAGCGTTACAACTCGTGATAATAAAACCAACAAAAGAGATGATCTAGGTTTACCTGCAATTTCTAAACCTGTTGATGCTACGAAGTTCCAGATGGTGTTGTCGAAATTAGCTGTTGAGAAAGTATAGAGGGGTCTTATGAAAAAATATGCACTTTATCCCGGTTGTGTGATGCCAACTGAACAGTATGCTTATGAGTTGTCGATAAGGGAGACGTTTCCACTTTTGGATATAGAACTTATTGATCTCAAGAGTTTTTCGTGTTGTGGGGAGCCGATGAAAAGTGTAAATCAGCTCATGACTCTGTATCTTTCTGCACGTAATCTTGCGATTGGTGAGAAGCAAAATCTTGATTTGTTTGTCCCATGTCCAATGTGTCATCTAGCTCTAAGTGAGTGTAAACGCGTTCTCAGCAGTGACTCCGATATGATGAAGAGAATTAACGACATGCTTGCTACTGAAGATCTATGCTATGAGGGTACTAGTAAAATAGTTCATACGGTTGATCTCTTGCATGATGTAATTGGCGTAGATGAGATTAAGCAACATGTAAAGAAAGATCTTGGGGACTTGAAGGTTGCAGCACACTATGGTTGTCATTTGATTCGCCCTAGCGAGATAGGCCGTCCTGTTGATTCTGAAAATCCGCAGAAGATGGAAGAAATCCTTAGTGCACTGGGTACTGAACCAGCAGATTACGCCGAGAAACTTGATTGTTGTGGTGCACCTATATTAGCTAATCTTCCTGAATCTTCTTTGACTAAAACTGGTCAAAAACTAGTGGCAGTTCAGGATCAAGGTTTTGATGTGCTTGTTGATGTTTGTCCTTGGTGTCATCGGATGTTTGATTCAAAACAGGTTAAAGCTGGTGAAACAGTTGCGTCCAAGCTAGAGGTTCCGGTAGTATATCTTACTCAATTACTTGGACTAGCATTTGGTGTTAAGAAGGAGAAACTTGGGTTAGATTTGAATCTCAGTCCTGTTGATAAATTAAAGATTGGAGATTAATAATATGAGTGATAGAATCGGTGTGTTTGTTTGTCATTGCGGTATAAATATTGCTGCTACTGTGGATGTTGAAGAGCTCACAAAGTATGCCGCTGATCTTGATAATGTTGTAGTTAGTAAGGATTACAAATATATGTGCTCCGATCGTGGTGCCAAGCTTATTAAAGAATCTATCAAAGAAAATAAGCTTAATAGTATAGTTGTTGCCTGCTGTTCTCCACGTATGCATGAGCATACGTTTCGGGGTGTTGTTGAGGATGGCGGTGTTAATGCATTTAATTTAGAAATAGCAAATATCCGTGAGCAGTGTTCTTGGGTTCACGAAGATAAAGAACGTGCCACTCAGAAGGCAAAAGCATTGGTTCGTGGTGCAGTAGCTAAAGCATGCTTACTGGAGCCTTTAGAGCGATCAAAAATTTCTGTTACACCAAAGGCGTTGGTTGTTGGTGGCGGCATCTCTGGTATTCAGGCTTCTCTTGATTTGGCAGAAGAGGGTTTTAAGGTTTATCTAGTTGAAAAATTACCTAGCATTGGCGGTCGGATGGCACAACTTGATAAGACATTTCCAACACTAGATTGTTCTTCTTGTATCCTAACCCCTAAGATGATGGAGGTTGCGAATCATCAAAATATCGAGTTGCTTACTTATTCTGAAATCGAGAATGTGGAAGGCAATATCGGAGGCTATAAAGTTCAAGTTAAGAGGAAACCAAGGTATGTTGATTTGGATAAGTGTACTGGTTGTGGCGATTGTGTCAGTGCATGTCGATTGAAAGATCGTATTTCTAGTGAGTTTGATATGGGGATGGGAAAACGTAGTGCAATATACATACCGTTTCCACAGGCCATACCTTTGAAATGTACAATTGATCCTGAGCATTGCTTGCTTTTGACGCGAGGAAAATGCGGAACAGGCCCACTTTGCGTTGAGGCTTGTGAGGCCAACGCTATTGATTTTAAACAGATAGAAGAGAAAATAGAGCTTGATGTTGGGGCAATTATTGTAGCTACTGGATATGACGTTTTGGATATGTCTACTGTTTATGAATATGGCTATGTGCGCTATGGTGATGTCATTACAACACTTGAGATGGAGCGCTTGATTAGCTCATCTGGTCCTACTGGCGGTGAAATACTTTGCCCATCTAATCAGGAAAAACCAAAGAGTCTTACTTTTATCTTGTGTGTGGGTTCCCGTGATGAAACGGCATGTACATGGTGTTGTCGCATTGGGTGCATGAGTGCTTTGAAACAGGTCTATCTTTTACGTGAGAAACTTGGCGATGATGTGGAAATAAACGTTTGTTATACAGATATTCGCTCCTTTGGAAAAGGATATGAGGAGTTTTATCGAAACATCAGGGGGATGAAAACAAACTTTTTCAGAGGGAAACCCTCTGAAGTCAGGAATTCAAAGGACCATCTCAAGATGGATATTTTTGACACCACAACCAACAAACTGTTTGAGATAAATACAGACATGGTGGTATTGGTTCCTGCTCTAGTACCGCGGTCTGATGCTGATGAGTTAACTCGTATTATTCACATATCCCAAAGTGGTGATGGTTTCTATCTGGAAGCTCATCCAAAACTTCGCCCTATGGATACGTTTACAGATGGGATTTTCATAGCTGGTTGCTGTCAGGGTCCAAAGGACATACAGGACTCTGTAGCACAGGCAAGCGGTGCCGCTGCTCGCGCTGCTAATATTTTATCCAAGAAGGAACTTGAGGCTGAGCCACTCATCTCCGTTGTCGATGAGGATTTGTGTTCAGGATGCGGTACTTGTATATCGGTTTGTAGTTTCAATGCAATAGAGCTCGTAAAAGAAGATGGAAAGTCACATGCCAAGGTTATTGAGGGGTTGTGTAAGGGCTGTGGTTCATGTGTTGGTGCATGTCCATCTGGTGCAATGCAACAACGTGGTTTTAAAGATAAGCAAATCCTCCCTATGGTTGAAGAAACAATTTGAATAGATTTTATATATTAGGAAATTGTTAGTATATTTGTAATTAGGAGGAAAGGCATGGCATATTGTGCAAAATGTGGAGAAAAAAATGAAGATGATGCAAAATTTTGCAGTAAATGCGGTGGTTCGTTAACCGGTTCAAAAAAAGACTATGAAAAGGAATGGGAAGATCGTTGTGAGGAAGATTGTGCGGGTGGAAAGCATGGCAAACCTCCTGTCTTTTGGGGAATCATTGTTATTCTTGTTGGTCTATGGATACTCTTTGAGTTCGTCTTAAAGAACATCGAGGGGTTGAACCTACCAACTTGGATTCAAGATTTTAATTTCTGGTGGGTTTTTGCCCTGCTTGTCGCAATAGCAATCATCGTTTCTGGTATACGAATTATTGTTCGAAAATAGTATCAATACACTTTACAAGTTTCACTGCAGCTTTCACAGATTCTTGCGTGTTGCCAGTTTGAGAGTTGAATCCGGGTATCCAGAAATAGAAACGAAATGATTATACTTAGTATGCCATAGATATTGTTTCCTGTAATTTCAAATATGCTAATGGTAACTAGAAAGAAACTTAAAACCAGAAGAATGTTGGATATAACGTGAACAACTGCATGTCTTATTGGAAGCATTATTTCTACATATGCAAGTCCAATTATGATTAAACCAAGAAAGACAACATAATAAAATCCATTTGCCGCATTTTCTCTAATAATGGCCATATAGATAATTGTTAAGGCAATTGATATTATTGAACCTATTGAAAGACCAAGACAGCCTGCACACAAAGTTTTATTTTTTATTCCAATTGTATGACTCTGAAAATTGCCGCAATCTGGATGATGACCTTTGTATTTTCTAGTTATTTTTCTAGATTTTTCGCTATTTAGATGATGAGCTGCATGTTTGGTTAATCTTCTGAACCATCGAGGATATAATGCCAGTGAGATACCAAATATACAGCTTATGATAAACACTCCACTGACGAATAATTTATCATATATCTCAATAGTAGTTGTGTTTAAAGGGCTTAAAAAAATCAATATTAAAAGTAGAACTGCTGCGGCAATTGAAAGAATAATGTAATAAAAAATATTCTTATTTTGTTTCAAATCAGGCCCCTGAATTTCTTCAACACGTGCTGTCCAGCCATATGGCGGTACAGTGTTCTTTTAAGCTTGTTTTTTGAAAATACTCCCGCTATATTCTTCATATAGGATCCATAAAATGTATGATAGCATTTCCATAGCTCCTGTTGAACCTCTTTTCTTGTTAGTGTTTCAGTTGGCATTATTGCATGTGCCATGTCATAGTTTGCATAATTTGTGTCTTCTATCCATCCGTTTTTCTTTGCAGTTTCATAGTATGCCGTGCCTGGAAATGGTGTAAGAGCAGTATATATCACAAAATCTGATTCTATATCTATTGAGAACTGTTTTAGACGTTCTATGGATTCCACCGTGTCTCGTCTGGTACCAATGACAAACATTGCATGTGAGAATATATCGTTGTCATTCAGAAGTTTCATTGCTGTATATGCGTCTTGTGCACTTGATCCCTTTTTAAATTCTTGAAGTGTTGCGGCTGAATCAGTTTCAACACCGCACATAACCCAGTAATTGCCGACTTCACGTAGCTTTGAAACCAACTCAGGATTTCTTGCAACATCATCGGTTCGTGCCTGTAAAAACAGCATGATTTCTTCTTTACATTTACGATGTTTTAATTCTTTATATAATGCCTTTCCCCGCACGCTATATTTGAAATGATCATCGGTGAGCCAGAGAAAAACTCCCCCGTATGTTTCGTTGAGATGTTCAATTTCATCTGCTATACGTTTTACTGATTTTGTTCTCCAAACACCGTCCCAGTGTTTCCATTGTGTACAAAATGTGCACCTATGGTCGCATCCTCTTGCCCCTTCCAATATCATATATCTAGTGTTTCTTCCAGCCATCATAGTAAAATGATAGTGTTTAATGTAATCTTCAATGAGATGATATGCAGGATAAGGTAGGCTGTCAAGGTTTTTAATAAGGGGACGTGGTGGTGTGTGAATGATTTTTTCTTTATGCCTAAATGATATTCCTTTTACTTGCACTATGTTTTTTCCATTGTTTAATGTCTTGATCAATTCTACAAGTGTTAGCTCGCCTTCTCCCCTTACAATGATGTCAATTTCGGGAAAATCAATGAGTGATTCCTCTGGAATAAATGAGAAATGTATGCCACCAACAATTGTAACAATGCCTTCGCTTACCTTTTTTGCTATCTCTGAAGTTCGTGCACATGGATATGCAGTACTTGTAAATCCCGAGCTTAGTACTATTGATGGTGAATATGATTCAATATATTTTTCAAGACTTGCCCAGTCCATCCTTTCTGCTTGGCAGTCGAGTATATCTATCTCTATATCTGGTAATTCTCGTTCTATGTATGCTGCAAGTATAAGTAGTGATGTAGGTGGTGGAAGATATTCCCCCATTACAAACCAGTAATTTTTTGGTGGTTCAACAAACAATATTTTTGATACCCTCATCATTCCCCATTTTGGATATAATTCAGAAACTGTTAAAATAGGTTGTTATCAGAAAAACAACTATTGTGCTTGATACTAATTGGTTTCAATAGTTTTCTATAGATTGTTAATTTTTAAGAGTAAGTGTGCGTTGTTTCAAATTCTTGTGAGAATGTAATGAGGCCAAATAGGACATTTCCATTTATGTTTCCGCTAATATTTAGATCAAATTTACCTTCCGTTATAACGTTTTTAATCACATCTACGGCTGCAACTGCTAAACCACTTATGGTTATTGATACGTCCTTCTCACTTTGAGCGTGCGCAGGTATAAATACATTGGAAAAACCACCTTCTCCAATATAGTTATCCTCGATATAGATGTCAAACGTGGATGAAAGTCCAGAGATATCTTGGTCAGTTGGATTGTATATATTTGCATCTAGTTTCAATTTAAAAGTAAAAGATGTGAATTTTACATCTGTAATATCTACATCATTTATGGTTACTTCAATACTACTCATGGCTGCAACATCAGCAAAATAAATATAACCTAAAAAACCTGAGACCGACAAGATTATCGCTAGGATGATTGCAGCTATTACATTTTTTTCAGTCATTTTTCCCATTTTAATTTATGTCCACAAGTCGATAATTTCTATGTTTCTATTTCCACAATTAGGACATTTTATTTTTCTTTCTTTTCCGCCAAAGAAAAGAGTCCTGCATTTCTTACATCTGTATCTTATCATTTATCATATTTTCAATTGTTAAATGACGTTCTTTCGTGATTTGTGCGGGTATTTTGCTATTGTTTTATCTTACAATCATAACAGGGCAAGAAGCATGATGTGCGACATTCTCAGTAACACTGCCTAAGAATATCCTTTCAAGAGCAGTCGATCCTTTACTCCCAATTACAATCAGGTCATTCTTTTTTGCTTCTTTTATAATCTCTTCGGCTGGGTGGCCTTCTACGAGCTTTTTTGAGACCTTAACTCCCATCTTTTTCCCCATTTTTTCTATTTCATCGAGATAGAACTGCCCATTCTTCTGGAGAAATTTGTGCATTTCGTCATAGGATATTGCATCTTGATATCCATAGAGGCCTGGCAAGCCAGGAGTGTTTATTACATGTATTGCTACAACTTCCAAACCACTAGTTTTTGCAAGAACGAGAGCTTTTTTCCCTGCTTTTTTCGCTATTTTAGACCCATCGATTGGTAGTATTATCCTTCCAAACTCATTTTTCATTAAATTGTTTAATTCCGTGCTTAAACTTAAAAGTTTCTGAAAATGTTCAATTTTGCAACTTTTTTTGCATTTAATGGAAAAACCATAGTTTTATCAAATTGACTACTTAAATCAGATTTAACTTCTTCTTCATCGTTTCAAGCCAAGAGGGTAAGCCTTCAAGAGTCCGAATCATTACATTTTTAGCAAACAATTCCCTGTATTTTGTATTACAATTAACCCGTCCTTCAAGATTTCTCTTGATTATCCGGCATAGATAACCCCCTTTTCTATCCCAATCAGTAAGAATAATTATATCTGTATGCTCTTGGGCAATCTTATCACAAAAATCGATTAGGGGTACTCCGGCATTGACACTAATGATTGACCCACTGATATCCAGTTTACGAAGAGCTTCTATATCTTTTTTCCCTTCAACAATAATTGGAATAGATATATTTTCTTCTCCCAACTCAGCAATGATTTTTTCAAGATCTTCAATTGATTTTTTAAAATCCATAACCATAATTATTACATATTTAGTTTTTTATTAGCTGTCTGGGTTATTTGACATCTTACAATGCTTTTAATGCTGCATTGAAAGTTTTGCTTGGGCGCATTGCTTCAGCAGCTAGTTCATCATTTGGTTTGTAGTAACCACCAATGTCAACAGGCTTACCTTGTGCTACAATTAGCTCATCAAGGATATTAGTTTCGTTATCTGCAAGTTCTTGTGCAAGTTTTTCAAAACGGCTTTGAAGATCTACATCTTTTGTTTGCTCTGCCAATGCTTGTGCCCAGTATAATGTTAGATAGAAATGACTTCCCCTGTTATCCAACTCATTAACCTTTCGAGATGGAGATTTGTTGTTTATCAAAAATTTGGCGGTTGCTTGGTCAAGTGTTTCTCCTAGGATTTTTGCTTTTTCATTATTGGTTGTATTACTTAGATGTTCTAATGATACTGCAAGAGCTAGAAACTCTCCAAGTGAATCCCATCTTAGATGACCTTCTTGTCGGAATTGTTGAACATGTTTTGGTGCTGATCCTCCTGCTCCTGTTTCATAAAGTCCTCCACCATTTATGAGAGGCACTATTGATAGCATCTTAGCACTTGTTCCAACTTCAAGAATTGGAAACAGGTCTGTTAGATAATCACGTAGTACGTTTCCAGTTACTGAAATAGTGTCTTTACCTTCGTTCATACGTTTACATGAGAAACGTGTTGCTTCCACTGGTGTCATTATATGGATTTCAAGATCTTTTGTATCATGATCTTTAAGATAGCGGTTAACTTTCTTTATCAATTGTGTATCATGAGCTCGGTTTTTATCAAGCCAGAAAACAGCAGGTGAACCGGTTGCTTTTGCTCTGTTAACAGCCAGTTTAACCCAGTCTTGGATAGGTAGATCTTTTACCTGGCACATACGCCAGATATCGCCTTCTTCAACATCGTTTTCAAGCATTATTTCTCCTGATGTTGAAACTACATGAACTTTTCCATCACCCGGGATTTGAAATGTCTTATCATGAGATCCATATTCTTCTGCTTTTTGTGCCATAAGACCAACATTGGGAACCGTTCCCATTGTTGTTGGGTCAAACGCTCCATTTTTTTTACAAAACTCAATTACTTCCCTGTATACTCCAGCATAACTACTGTCTGGTATCACAAATTTTGTATCATGAAGCTTGCCATCGGCACCCCACATTCGACCAGAGTTTCGAATTGCAGCAGGCATTGATGCATCAATTATTACATCACTTGGGACATGCAGATTTGTTATTCCCTTGTCTGAGTTCACCATCGCAAGTTTAGGTCTATTTTCATAACCTGCTTGAATGTCAGATTCGATTTCTTTTCTTTTATCATCAGGAAGTGTTTTGATTTTCGCATAAAGATCACCTAGTCCATTGTTAGGGTTGACACCTAGTTCTTTAAAAACAGATGCATGTTTTTCAAATACATCTTTGAAGAAAACAGAAACTACATGACCAAAAATAATTGGATCTGATACTTTCATCATTGTAGCTTTCAAATGAACAGAAAACAAAACATCTTTCTTTTTCGCATCTTCAATTTGTTCTTCAAGAAATGCACGTAGAGCACTTTTGCTCATAACTGTTGCATCAATTATTTCACCATCAAGTAGTGCAAGTTTTTCCTTTAAAATTTTAGTGGTCCCATCTTGGTCTATAAACTCAATTTTTGCGTCTCCTGATGTTTCTTTTGTAATTGTTGTAGATTTTTCATTTGAACAAAGATCATTATTTTTCATATGTGTAACATGTGATTTTGAATCAGCGGTCCATTCACCCATTGTATGTGGGTTTTGTTTTGCATAGTTTTTTACAGGTCCGGGGACTCTTCGATCTGAGTTTCCTTCTCTTAGAACAGGGTTTACCGCGCTTCCTTTAATCTTGTCATATCTGCCTTTGATTTCTTTTTCTTTATCATTTTTTGGATTCTCCGGATAATCTAAAAGATTATAGCCATGGTCTTGTAATTCTTTTATTGCTGCTTTCAATTGAGGTATTGATGCGCTGATACATGGTAGTTTGATGACATTTGCTTCTGGTTTTTTAACCAGATCACCAAGCTCTGCTAAATCATCTGATATCCTTTGTTCCTTTGTAAGATTTTCAGGAAATTTTGCAATAATTCTTCCTGCTAGTGAAATATCTCTTGTTTCAACTGTTACATCTCCAACTTTTGTGAAACTTTTTATAATGGGTAGAAAAGAATAAGTTGCTAAAGCGGGTGCTTCATCAACTTTTGTATAAATTATCTTTCCTTTTCCATCCAATTACTTCACCTTCTCAGGTTTATCTAGCATCATGTATGCTATATCGTCCCATGGATGCCTGTATAATCCTGTTTTAAGTCTCTTCTGATCCATTATATGCCCCATAAACCCAATACTGCGTCCTAGGACAAATAGAGCATTAAGTGTTCCAAGTGCGACAAAATCTTTAACTTCTTCTTTTGTGTAACCTATACTTCTAAACATATCACAACAAAGGATTCCTATGCAACCATCAACATTTAGTATGAGATTTCCTCGTTTGGATGTTGTAATTTTTTCTACTTCTAATGCATAGTCAAGATATTCTGTTGTTGGAAAGTTCTTCTTAGCATAAGCCGTGAGTAATGTTACACGTACATCAGGGTTTGTCACACTTTTTATTCTGTGTCCTATTCCTTGGATGTTGATATTTTTGTTTTTCATATCTTTAACCATGAATGCTGGGCTATGTCCATTATCACAGTAAGATGTGAAATGTTCCGCAGATCCTTTTACTGCTCCACCGAACCGTGGACCAATAGTTAGTAAACCGCTGACAAGTGAGGAAACAAGATCTTTCCCAGCCCTTGCTGTAACAATTGAGTTATGGGCACCAGATACTGCTGGTCCATGATCTGCTGTTAGCAGTACCACCATTTCAAGGAAATCAGTACACCATTTTGGTAGATCTTTTTTGAACCATAGCAGTCCTAGTACACCGCCAAGACCATAGTTTTTTTCAAAGATTTTACTAATTGGTACTCCACAATATAGAAGCTCTTCGCCACGGTCATCAGAAATTGTGCTGATGAACTCTGCAGGTTTACGGATGATTCCATCACGTATTGCTACTTTGTAATCAATTGGTATTTTTGGCGGTTCAACATCTGGTCGGGGTTTGATTCTACCAGCTTTAACTTCTTTGTCAAATGTCTGTTTGATTTTTTTATCAAAATCTTCGAAACTATTTGGAACAATTGCTCCTGCTTCTTCTAGTGCTTTGTTCTTTGCATCAGCTGTTTCACGTGCAGCACCTGCTCGTGCGCCAGCATGACCAAATTGTACTTCTGCAGGAAATACCTTTGAGCATGTTCCAATACACCATGCTACTAGTGGTTTTTTGATTTTACCATTTTTAAGCAGGTCTACTACTACGTATTCATCCGCTCCGCCGACTTCTCCCAGTAGTACTATCATTTTGATTTCTGGATTTTTCTCATAACGCTGTATGTGGTCGATAAATGTAGATCCTGGATAACGATCTCCGCCTATTGCTACTCCTTCATAGACCCCATCAGTATTCCGAGCTATAATATTGTTAAGTTCATTACTTAGTCCACCAGATTTTGATACATATGCTACGCTACCTGGTCGATGTAGTTTACATGCGACAATGTTATCAAGCATACCTGCAGTATTTCCAATTCTGAATGCTCCTCCAGCAATTCCTCCAACTGTTGCAGGACCTATTATCCATTTGTTATTTTCTTTTGCAATTTTTACAAGTTGCCTTGCACGACGTTCTGGTACTCCTTCTGCAATTATTGCAACTGTTCGTATGGTTTTTGTTTCAAGCGCTTCTTTTGATGTTTCATAGGCCGATCTGAAGGATGCAAAGTTTACCATTACATCCGCCTCTTTATGTTTTGATGTTGCTTCTTTTAGGGTTTTATACATTGGTATCATGATTTCTTTTGTACCCCAGAAACATTTATGGTATCCTTCACGTGTTGGGTTAACTATACATGTAACACTTGGTTCTTCACGTCGGCAAATATAGTCAAAGTCAAGCATACGTTGAATCGCGTTTTGTTGATAACCAAACACAATTGCTTTAGTATTTTTATCAAAAAGTAGGTATTCTGGTCTGTTTTTCATATTTATTTCCCTCCTTCAACTGCCATGGGAACAATACGCGTCATATGTGTCTCTGGCCCGTAGACTTCTATAGGCAGTCCCAATTCTTCACCAAGTTTTTTCATAATCTTAAGTCCTTCTTGGTAGTTGGGTCCTCCACGTCGTACATATATTTTTACATCTATTTCTTGTAGTTTTTTCTTGTATTCTGTTAGTGCCATTTTTATTCCTGCAAAAGTTTTTGCAACATCAGTAAAATTAGCTATTCCTCCACCAACTATCAAAAACTTTGGTTTACCTTTAGGTGCTTTTTCACGTGTCATCAAGTCAAGAACGGTTTTTGCATATTGATATGTGAATTCTTTGTTTGGGTTACCACTATATTCACCATAGTTTGCAAGTTCTTCTTTATAACCTAAATCAACAATTGTATCAGCATAAATAACACTAGCTCCACCACCAGCAACCATTGTCCAAATACGACCCTTTGGGTTGAGTATTGTTAGTTTAAGTGATGCACCTGTTTTCGCATCAAGTTCTTTAATGTAGTATTCTTCTTTTGAAAGTTCACGTCCAAATGGTGCAGGAAAGCTTAGATCCCCCCATTTTGACTGACATTCAAAATAAGCAGTGTCATCAATTCTTGCAACTAGATCAAGTGGTACGATTTTGTTATCAGTTATTGCAAATGGGTTGATTTCAAGATAAGCATATCCAAGATCTGCATAGAATTTGAACAACCCACGGATGAACTCTATAATCATTTTTTTGTTTTCTTTAGCAGTGTCCTTTGGTAGTTTTGACTCAATGTTTATCTTATCAATGTCATCATTTATTCCAACGTGAATTTCTGCAACAGTATCCCAGACACTTTCTATATCTACTCCACCATGGTTACTGAAATATATTGTGTCACCATCACGATTGCTCTTAATTGCAATATAGTACTCACCTTTGTGTGGTATGAATGGTTCTATAATAAAATGTGTGAGAGTACCTGTTACTTTTCCAACTTTGGTGTCTTTGTTCATTCGTTCTTCGATCCATTTTTTCGCATCATCAAAACTCGCATCTATTTTTATTAGACCATGTTTCCCCCGCTTTCCAAACAACTGATCTGGTTTTATTACAAGTTTTTCTTTTTTAAGCCATGGATGTTTTTTTGCAAGAGCATCCATGTTTGTTTCCGGGCCAACTAATGCTACTTTACCAGGATAACTAAAATCTTTACTAACATAATCAACCCAGTATTTGGCTAGCATTTTTTTAGCATCAAATTCTCTTATGCCTCTTTGTGCCATATTTTTTTACCTCCCATTTTTTATTTAGCCTGTTTCTTCATATAGGCAAGTGTACCACCTGCCAGTAAAATCATTTTCTGTCTTTCGGAAAGATCATAAGTAACTTCAAATTCTGTCCCTTTAGTTTTATTTTCTACAACTATTGTTCCTCCGTCTTTAAGTCTCTTTTTTACATTTGGTATCTCCAGTTCATCTCCCTGATCAATTCCTTCATAATCTTTTTCGTTTTTGAAATTTAGAGGAATTATTCCAAAGTTTATTAGATTTGCATTATGAATCCTCTCAAGTGACTTAGCTATAACTGCCTTTACTCCCATGTACATCGGGCAAAGCGCCGCATGCTCCCTCGAAGAACCTTGGCCATAGCTGAGTCCAGCTACGATAATATTGTGTTTTCCACTATCTCGAATTTTTTCAGCTCGATCATGAAATGCCGGATCTACAACCTCAAATAAAAACTCGGAATATTTGGGAACATTTGATCTATATTTCATCTTACTTCCAGCAGGTATAATATGATCTGTGGTGATTTTGTCTTCTACCTTAATTGTTACTTCCCCAGCAATCGTTTCTGACATTGGATCACTTGCAGGCGGGTCGCCAATATTTGGTCCTCTATATATTTCGATTTTTTCTGGATGATCCGATGGTTTTAGGAACATACTGTCATCAATATAGAACCTCTCAGGCATCTTTATATCTGGATATTTTATCCCCATTTTTTCAAGATCACGTGGATCAGTCATCTTGCCAGTGATTACTGCTGCTGCTGCGGTTTCAGGGCTTACAAGATAGGCTTGTGCACTTTTTGTTCCAGAACGACCAAGAAAATTACGATTGCTCGTTCTAAGTGTTACTGCATCGGTTTTTGGTGACTGGCTATTGCCTATGCAAAAACCACATGCTAATTCCGCAATACGTGCACCTACAGATATTAAATCATTAAGTGCGCCTTCCCGTGCAATATTTTCCAGTACTTGTTTTGATCCAGGTGCGATAACAAAACTTACGTTAGGATGAGATTTCTTGCCCATTAATATCCGTGCAACAGTCATCAGATCCTTATAAGATGAATTAGTGCAACTTCCAAGACACACCTGATCAACTTCCATTCCATCTAATTCTTTAACTGTTTTGATATTGCCGGGACTATGTGGATACGCCGTGAGAGGAACGATTTCCCCTAAATCGATATCGACTACCTTGTCATACTCTGCGTCAGAATCGGCCTTGAGTTCAACCCAATCTTTCTCGCGATCTTGGGCCTTTAGGAATGCCTTGGTCGTTTCGTCACTTGGAAAGACAGAAGTAGTAACACCACACTCTGCACCCATATTAGTAATCGTTGCTCTCTCAGGTACAGATAATGTTTTTACTCCTTCTCCACCATACTCAAACACACAACCAACGTTTCCCTTAGTGGTAAACATCTCCAACATCTTAAGAACGACATCCTTTGCAGCAACCCATGGTTTGAGTTTTCCGTGTAAATTAACCTTAATCACCTTTGGGCAAGTCAGATAAAACGGACCACCGCCCATTGCCACGGCCACATCAAGACCACCGGCACCAATAGCAATCATGCCAACTCCGCCACCAGTTGGTGTATGGGAATCGCTTCCAAGCAATGTTTTTCCCGGTCTACCAAAACGCTCTAAATGTACCTGATGGCAAATCCCATTGCCAGCACGTGAATAAATAATCCCATATTTTGCTGCTACACTTTGAAGATACTTATGGTCATCTGCATTCTCAAAACCAATCTGAACAGTATTGTGATCAACATAACTAACTGACAACTCTGTCTTGACACGTGGAACTCCCATAGCTTCAAATTGAAGATATGCCATAGTACCAGTTGCATCCTGAGTCAACGTTTGATCGATTTTAATGGCGATCTCCTTACCGGGTTCATACTTACCTTTCACAATGTGCTTTTCTAAAATCTTTTGAACTATACCTTTTCCCATATGAACAGACCTCCCCGTTTATTGCTTTGTTATAGGGTATTATCGGTAATTATAGAATTAATACTTAAACTATTTGTAAGAATTTGTACAAAATTACTTATACCCCAAATATATTTCAGGCAAATCCCCATCATATATAAAAGATATAAAATAGGGAGGAAAAGAATATGTTAATGATAGTAAGATTATATCCAAAAACAGACCTAAGTAGAGTATGGAACTATGTCGAAAATGAAATTAAAAACGACCCGTCAAAACCAATTACACCGTTGTATGCTACTCAGTCAGAAGGAATGATGAATGTAGGCGTAATTTTTGATGTAGAGCATTCAGATGACATAGCGCATTTTATCACAGAAGAAATTGTCAAATGTGATGAAGTTCATCATACAAAAACAGTATCACTTATGAAACCAGTGTTTTTCCCAATTCCAAAAAGGAAACCTGAAAATATCCAAAGATATATAATACGTGTCTATGCCCATCCGCGAGATTACAAGAATGTCTATGATCATTTGGTTGACCATAAATATCCCTTCAATCTTTTCCCAATCTATATTTCGTATTCTCTTGGTGACGAGGATCTAATTATGAGTGTTGCTGCTGATTCAAAGGAGACGGTTAATAAATTCCTTAGAGAACATATTAGAACTCTGGATGGCGTTGATCAATCTTCATTCTATCCAGTTTTTAGAGCTAAACGATTTGCTCCCCTTGAGCAACTGATAGAAAAGCAGGAAAAACATCTTTCTAAGCGGGCAAAGAAAACGCCCAAGAATGACATTGATTACGAATTTGACTGGGTTGAAAACTTTGAGGAATATGCAAAATTAACAGGAGCGTTTCCTGGGGATTACTAAAATACAGTTTGATTTCAAAGGTGGAAATATGACTGAAGAAAACATATCCGTATTGCTAGACGAAAAACGTGTTTTTAAACCAAAAGAAGAGTTTGTAAAACAAACGAATGTAAAGCAGTGGATGGACAAACATAATATAAAAAACCTCGATGAATTGCATAAAAAAGCAGAAAACTGGAAATGGTTCTGGGGAGAGATTTCAAAAGAATTGGTTGAATGGTATAAACCATATAAAGAAGTATTAGAATGGGATGCTCCATGGGCTAAATGGTTTGTAGGAGCTAAGTATAATATTGTACATGATGCACTCGACAAACATGCAAATAGCTGGAGGAAAAACAAGGTTGCTTTTATTTTTGAAGGTGAGCCCGGCGATGTACAAAAGTTGACTTATAATGACCTTTATATCGAGGTCAATAAATTCGCTAACTCATTGAAAAAAATTGGTGTGAAAAAAGGCGATCGCGTAGGCATTTATATGCCGATGATTCTTGAACTGCCTATTGCTATGCTTGCCTGTGCAAAGATCGGAGCGATTCACTCTGTTGTATTTTCAGGTTTTAGTTCACTTGCTTTCAGAGATAGAGTTAATGATTGTGAGGCGAAGGTTGTTATTACGTGTGACGGGTTTTGGCGACGTGGTAAAAAGGTCTATCTTAAAGAGCAAGCTGATGTTGCTCTTGAAGACGCACCAAGTGTTGAGCATGTCGTAGTGTGCAAGCGTACTGGTGATGGAGTTCCTTGGACTGCTGGTAGAGACGTATGGTGGCATGACCTTGTTTTTGATGCTCCTAAAGAGTGCGAAACTGAGAAACTTGATGCGAATGATCCATTGTTTTTCTTGTATACATCCGGTACTACAGGCAAACCAAAAGGTATTATCCATGCACATGGAGGTTATGCTGTTGGTACTGCTTATACGCTCAAATGGGTATTTGATATTAAGGATGAGGACATCTGGTGGTGTGCCGCTGATATTGGTTGGATAACCGGTCATTCTTATATCGTGTATGCACCGTTGATTCTTGGTGCAACATCTGTTTTATATGAAGGCGCACCTAACTGGCCACAGCCTGACCGCTGGTGGGAGATCATAGAAAAATACAATGTAACAACGTTGTATACTTCACCTACAAGTGTCCGTTTGTTTATGAAGTATGGAGAAGACTGGCCAAAAAAACATGATCTTAGCACTCTTCGATTGTTAGGTTCTGTCGGTGAACCAATAAATCCTGAGGCATGGATGTGGTATTACAAACACATTGGTAATGAGAAATGTCAAATTATGGACACCTGGTGGCAAACTGAAACAGGGCATTTTGTTATATCGCCGTTACCAATTACACCGTTGAAACCTGGTTCTGCTACAAGACCATTACCTGGTCTTTCTGCTGATGTATACAATGAACAAGGAGAGTCTGTTCAAAATGCTGGAGGAAACCTGGTTCTGCCACATCCATGGCCCGGTATGCTCCGAGGTATATACAAGAACGAAGATCGTTACAAGGAAACATATTGGAGTAAATTCAAAGGGGAATATCTCGCAGGTGACGTGACACGGAAAGACAATGATGGTTTCTTCTGGGTTCAGGGACGTGCGGATGATGTACTTAATGTATCGGGGCATAGGATTGGAAACTCAGAGGTAGAATCTGCACTTGTTAGTCATCCAATGGTTGCTGAGGCAGCAGTCATTGGTAAACCACATTCGCTTAAGGGCGAGTCAATTACCTCGTATGTGGTACTTAGAGGGGGTATTAATCCAACGGATGAACTGAGAAAAGAATTGAGAGAGCATGTTGGAAATGAGGTGGGTAAAATAGCCCGACCCGATGAAATATGGTTTGTTAGTGACGTGCCGAAGACACGTAGCGGAAAGATCATGCGACGTGTTATCCGCTCGAAAGCATTAGGTAAAGATGTGGGCGATATTTCTACGCTTTCTAACCCTGAAGCAGTAGACGAAATTTCAAAAGCAAAATAAAGTAGATTATTTTCTACTTTCTTCCTTTTTTATTTTTCTGTTTTTTTTCTGATAACTGTTATATAACGCCTAATTGTTTTGCTAATGAGAGTTATCTCAGTTTCTAACTTTCATGGAGGTATGGTATAGTGGACAATGTGGATATAAAAAATGGCATCATTCAACTTATAAAAAAGGCGGAAACAGAGTTACCAACTGATGTAATAAATGCTCTAGAGAAAGCGCGTGGGGTTGAGGAAGGGATTGCAAAAACTCAGATTGAGACCATACTGAAAAATATAGATCTTGCAAAGAAATCAGGGCGTCCGATGTGTCAGGATACGGGTATTCAGACTTTTTTTGTAGAAATTGGTATGGACTTTCAGCATATTAATAAACTTAAGGGTCTAATTCTAGACGCAGTGAAAATTGCCACTATGAAAATCCCATTGCGTCCTAATACTGTTGATCCATTTAGTGGTGAGAATCATAAAGATAACACCGGAGATAATATTCCCTATATAACATGGGATTTTGTTGAGGGAAGTGATGTGTATATTACAGCTTTACCTAAGGGTGGCGGTAGTGAAAACATGAGTAAACTTGGAATGCTAAAACCCGGCGTTGGCATAGAAGGTGTAAAAGATTTTGTTGTTAAGGAGATGATAAAAGCCGGTGGTAATCCATGTCCGCCAACCATTGTAGGTGTGGGTATAGGGGGTGGTGCAGATCTAGCAATGAAACTAGGTAAAAAATCTCTCCTCAGACCGATTGGCAATCGCCACAAGGATAAAACCATTGCTGCAATAGAAGAAGAACTCATTAAACGAATAAACGACAGTGGTATTGGTCCTATGGGTCTCGGAGGAAAAACCACTGTTCTAGATGTTCATATTGAGAAGGCGCATAGACATCCAGCTAGCCTGCCTGTTGGGATTGCTGTGCAATGCTGGGCTGACCGAAGATCGGAAATGGTAATTCACTCTGATGGGAGTTGGGAGGTGAAATAAAATGGAATATCATTTTAAATTACCGGTGGACTCTGGAGAAATTAAAAAATTGCACGTAGGAGATATTATATATGTCACTGGTACGATTTTCACGGCTAGGGATGAGGCACATCACATGATGCTTGAAAAAGACAAAAACAATCTACCGTTTGACCCATCGGAAATGGCTCTCTATCACTGTGGCCCCCTCATGAAAAAAACAGATAAAGGATGGCAGGTAGTTTCAGCAGGCCCTACGACAAGCAGCCGCATGGAAATCTTTGAAGATGAATTCATAGAAAAATATGGGATAAACATCATAATCGGCAAAGGCGGCATGGGTGAAAGAACTGAAAAAGCACTGCAGAAACACACTGGAGTCTATACTGCATATACTGGTGGAGCAGGGGCATTAGCAGCAGATAAAGTGGAGGAAGTACCAGCCGTCTACTGGCTTGATGAACTAGGTATGCCAGAGGCTGCCTGGATATTTAAGGTAAAAGAATTCGGGCCACTAGTAGTAGCGATAGATTCACACGGGAGATCGATTTATAAAGAAATTAAAAGATAGAAGAGTGGAGAATCAAAATATTTTATGCTTTCTTTTTCTCAGCGTCTTCTATTTCTTTTTTAATCCATGGTCCTACCTTATCACCATGGATGAGATTTTTTAGATCTTCATCAAGATTAGATGGTTTTACAATCATTATCCAACCTTTGTCATATGAACTTTTGTTTATCAATGTGCAGTCGTCTTCAAGTTCTTCATTTACCTCAATGATTTCACCGGATACAGGTGATACAAATTTACCAACCCATTTAGCGGATTGTATTTTACCGCATGTTTCGCCCTGTTCAATTTCATCTCCTTCAAATGGAAGATCAATATAAGTTGTATCGCCTGCACTTTTTTGATAGAAATCATTCATTCCAACTCTTACATTTCCATCTGATTCAATCTTTACCCATGCATGGTCTTTATGATAATGTAGCTCATCGGGAATGTCATATCCTTCTATTGATGCCATTAAATTTTACCTCCTCTATATCAAACAATTTTTGCTATATTATTGATAATCGATTTATTAAATTTGTGTATTCAGAGTATTGAGAATAACTTTTTTACCGTTCATAACGATTTACGCATGACCCCATCAATTAATAAGAATCAAAATAATGTTAGATTGTATTAGATGAACAAAGGGTGATATATTGAATATTGACTTATCAGTAAATTTGGAAGAAACAGCTATTATTATCAAAGATTTTATAAAAACATATGTTGAAAACTCCGGATGCAAAAGTATAGTACTTGGGCTCTCGGGGGGCATTGATTCAGCAGTTGTTGCTCTATTATGTAGCGGTGCTATAGGAAAGGAAAACACAAAGTGCGTTTTTTTACCCGATGGCGCTACGCCAGATTTAGATATCAAACATCAAGAACTATTTGTTAAAAAATTTGATTTGTTGTGTGAAAAAAAAGACATTACCTCTCTTGTACAAACTATGGAAAACAAGTGTATTGTAAAACCAAATGACTATGCACTTGCAAATATTAAGGCAAGAATAAGGATGATACTGCTTTTTGAATATGCTAATATGACTAGGAGTCTAGTTTGTGGCGCCTCTAATAAGTCAGAGATGCTTGTTGGTTACTTTACAAAATATGGGGATGGTGGTGTTGATATTATGCCAATTGCCGATCTTTATAAAACCCAGGTTTGGAAGTTGGCAGAGTATTTGAAGGTCCCTGGTGAATTGATCTCAAAACCGCCGACTGCTGGTCTAATTGTTGGGCAGACGGATGAAAAAGAACTACAACTTAGTTACAAATATTTGGATAAAATACTTGCGGGTTTAGAGCAGAAGATGGATATTGGGGAGATAGCAAATATTGCAGGTGTGAAAAAATCTGATGTTGAAAGAGTTAAAAAAATGAGAATTAAAAGTCAGCATAAGAGAAGAACTCCTTTAATTCCAAAAGTTGGCCTTAGAACTCCTGGTCTTGATTGGCGTTCACCAATACAGGAAGGATAACTTTTTGATTGAGCGTGGAGAAAGTTATTGGTAAACTTAATACATAGTTACTTGATACAGGGCTCAATAATTAATTGATTCTGGGAGGTTCATATGACGGTAGTTATTGGTGGTTCCGGACTGACAATTGAGAAAGTTGTTGATGTAGCAAGAAACAATGAAAAAGTGAAACTTCATTCTGACGCCTTGAAACGCATTAAAGCATGCAGAGCAATGCTGGAAAAGAAGATCGATGCACATGAAATAATGTATGGTGTGAATACAGGAATAGGTGAATTTTCAGAAGTTGTGTTAACTGATGATCAGGTGAAAGAGTTTCAGAAATATCTTGTATATAATCATGCTGCTGGCATTGGTGATCCTGCCCCTATTGAGTATGTGCGAGGAGCAATGCTTGGTAGAATCAATGTTCATGCACATGGCAATTCAGGTTGTCGTCCAGAAATAACGCTAACGCTTGTGGAAATGCTGAACGAGGGTGTGACCCCATACGTTTGCCAGAAAGGTTCAGTTGGTGCATGCGGTGATTTAGCCCCCATGTCTCAAATTGCGCTACTTATGTTAGGTGAAGGTCAAGCATACTACAAAGGCAAACTTCTTGATGGAAAAGAATCCATGAAAAAGTCGGGAATTCCAATTCCTGGCTTACAGGCAAGAGATGGACTTGCGATTATAAACGGCTCCAATGTTCTTACTGCAATGAGTGCAATACTCCTTTATGATGCAAATAACTGGTTAAAGCAGGCTGAAATAGCTGCAGCAATGTCACTTGAGGCATTAAAAGCCAACATGAAGCCATATACTGTAAAATTACACAAAGTACGTGGTTTTAAAGGTGCAGTTAGAAGTGCAGAGACAATACGCAAACTTGTTGAGGGCGGCGATCTAAAAGAAGAGCGAATCAAATGCAAGGTGCAAGATGCTTATTCAATGAGATCTACACCGCAAGTGATAGGTGCTGCTCATGATGCCTTGGATTACGCTCGTTCACAGGTTGAAATTGAACTCAATGGTGTAGGAGATAACCCTGTTTTCTTCCCTGACGAAGATCTTCAGATATCTGGTGCTAATTTCCAGGGAAGCCCTGTTTCTCTTCCTATGGACATGGCAGGTGCTGCCATTACCATGGTAAGTGTCATGTCTGAAAGAAGATTAAACAGACTAAATAATCCTGCACTGAGTGTGGGGCTTCCCGCGTTCTTGACAAAAGGTGCAGGAATGTTTTCAGGAATGATGCTTTCCCAGTATACTGCAGATATGCAAATAGTTGAACAACGCATTCTTTCTGCACCAGCATCTGTTCAGTCTATTCCAGCTGCCGCTGATCAGGAGGATTTCGTTTCTATGGGCATGAATACAGCCATCAAGAATTTTCAGATACTTGACAATGCTTACGGTATTTTGGGTATTGAATTTATGGCTGCTGCTCAGGCTCTTGATTTCCGTGACTATAAATTCGGTAAAGGTGTCACAAAGGCCAAAGAAGTTATAAGAAAACATGTTGAATTCTTGGATGTTGATAGACCACTGTATAAAGATCACACGACAATGAAAGAACTTGTTAAATCATGTGAAATACTCAAAGAAGTTGAAAAGATAGTGGGAAGTTTGGAATAGAATATCCTTTGATGATAGTTATTCATAGAAAAATATAAATTCTTACAAATGTTATTAATCCCAGAAGTGAAAAAAATGAATAACAAATATCTTCTAACGTTAGTCCCAATATTTGCAGTCGTAATCCTCCTATCTAGCAGTTTTGTCTCGGCAGCTTCTCAACAAAAAACACCAATGTTTAATTCATTTAATTCTAAAGAAATTAACTATCAAAATAAACCAAGTTTTATCCAAAGTTTTGACAAACTAGGCACTGTAAAGATTCTCTACCCTCTTTCATCGATTCCTGTGTTGGTTGAAAAAGAGGGAAACTTTACTATTGATTTTCAATCAGAAGATTTTGACAGCATATCTGCATGCATTTCTACGGCATATGAGCCCATTGTAGACGAGATTGAACTAGAACTAGAGAATGTATGGAAAACTGATTCGACATGGCATGTCACAGCATCTGTTTCTTTAAACACGCCAGAAGAGCTCTATAATCTTACCATAATTATTGAGAAAAATGGTGAATTTGTATCATGCAGTCAACCCAGAGCCGTAAGCGTAATAGATGAGTTTTCTGACAATTTTTCATTTATTCACGTCACAGATTTTCACATTGGAGATCCAAGAGGTCTAAGGGAAAATATGTGGCAGACTATAGGTTGGAAAGCTGCAAAGAAATGTGTAGAGGAGATAAACCTGATATCCCCAGATTTTGTTGTGATAACAGGCGATTTGGTCTTTGGACAATTATATCCATTTGAATACACGTGGGAATACAAAAAATGTTATGAAATCCTTCAAATGTTTCAAGTGCCTACTTTTTTATGCCCGGGGAATCATGACGGATATGTTCAAACTGGGCAAGACGGTTTCAAATTATGGCAGGAATATTTTGGTCCTCTTTACTATTCATTTGACTATGGTGACTATCATTTTACTAGCGTGAATTCCTACGACTGGCCTAAGTTTGCTAGATTTGGTATTTCATATCTTGTTTTTAACTGGGGTGGCTCCATACAGGAAGAACAGATGGAGTGGATAGAAGAGGATTTAGAAAATAGCAATGCAACAATGAAATTCATGCTTTTGCATCATAATCCCATATGGGATACAAAGAATGATTCTTTGCTGAAAAATGGGTATAGGGGAAGGGAAGAACTGCTTTCGTTAATTGACGAATATGGTGTGGATGCAGTTTTTGCAGGACATGTGCATTACGATGATATTACAATTCGAAATGACACACTTTATGTAACAACGACAACCGTGTCAAGTTCCCTGTCGAGTGAAGATGCTTATTGGGGATACAGACTAATTGATATACAGGATGGGGAAATTACATCATACAATTATAAAGAACCGAAATTCTCTATTCCATCATACAAACTGAGCTGTAAGTTTACAGATTCGCATACTGCAGTTGTGACAAATGATTTGGAAATGGATATCAAGGCTCATTTGACATTTGTACTTCCTTTGGGGGGATACAATGTAGAAAATGGGGAAATTCTAATGCAAAGAGAAAAAAATGACACAGTCGAGATTTATGTTGCATCAGAAGTTGAAAAAGAGAGTGATGTAACTATAACTCTCTCTTTACAGTAGTCTGATCAAATATAAACTTTTTACCTGTAACCTTTTCGTAAGCCTCTTGATATTTATTCTGAGTTTCTAAAATAACATTCTTGGGTAGACGAGGTGGCGGGGAATTCTTATCCCAACCTGTGCTTGACAAATAATCCCTGACAAACTGTTTATCAAAACTTGGCTGAGATTTCCCGGGGTCGTATAAATCCGCAGGCCAAAAACGTGAAGAATCGGGAGTGAGAACTTCATCTACAAGTATTATCTCATCACCGATTTTCCCAAACTCAAATTTTGTATCTGCTATAATAATACCTCTTTTACGTGCATATTCTGATGCAGTCTTGTAGATGTTCAAAGATAAATCCTTTAGCTTTTCTGCAGGTTCATCGCCAATTGTCTTCTTCATCTCCTCAAAAGAAATATTGATATCATGCCCCGTTTCAGCCTTGGTAGACGGGGTAAAAAGCGGCTCATCAAATTTATCGGACTCCTTAAGTCCACTTGGAAACTTACTACCACATACCGTCTCATCCTTCTTATAGGATTTCCACGCTGAGCCAGAAATATATCCTCTCACGATGCATTCAATAGGAAATACTTCAGCTTTTTTCACAATCATACTTCTGCCAGAGAGCACATCTTTATGTTCTTTTAATTCGCTAGGAAAATCAGCAACATCAGCAGAGACAACATGACTGGGCACGGTATCTTTGAAAAAATCAAACCAGAATTTCGATATCTGCGTTAAGCAAACTCCTTTGTACGGTATTGGATCTTCCAATACGTAGTCAAAAGCAGATATGCGATCTGTAACAATGAGAAGAAGATTATTATCAACTTCGTAAACATCTCTCACTTTACCTTTTTTAAATACCTTAAACGGCAGATCTGTATATGTAACAACACTCATTTTTTTCCTCTCCCATTTTTTCTATTTTTTTATGATATCTCCGCTCCTTTTTTAACCTCTTTGTCTGAAATGATTTTGCCTTTTTCACTCTGCAGAGTTTTTCCTTGGTATGTCGCCTCTTGTTTTTCGTTTACTATCAAGGCCACCTGTTTAAAATCATCAAACTCTAAAATGCTGACAGGTTCTCTAGGTATGCCCTCTATAAATACCTCAGATCCTGGACTGGCATCTTCTGGAATGATTAGGGAGACAACACCACTACCATCGCTAGCAGCAAGAAGCATACCATTTGATTTAACACCACGGATTGTAGCAGGTTTAAGATTTACTACAATTACAATATTTTTTCCCGTAATTTCCTCTTTTGTGTAGTATGGTTTCATACCTGCAACTAAAACCCTTTTTCCCAGAGCCCCCAGATCAACTTGAAGCATATACAGTTTATCGGCTTGAGGGTGGTCTTTCGCATCAATTACTTTTGCAACGCGTAAATCAAGTTTAGAAAATGGATCTGTCTCAGTCACAAAATCCGCCAATAAAAGTTTCTTAAATAATGGTTTTGGTTTTTCTAACGGATGACCTACATTCAAATCCAACAAAGCATCATCCCAACTAGCAAGGTGTACTGAATTTGTATGGCCAAGAGTAGTCCATATTTTATCTGAGGAAAATGGCAGATATGGAGCCATAAATATTGCTAGTGCACTAGCTATCTTCAAACAGATGTGCAGTGTAGTACCACATTTGTCTTTATCTGATTTTACCATGATCCAAGGTTGCTTTTGATCAAAATAGAAATTCCCGAACTGTGCTAGATTCATTACAGTTCTAAGACCGTTTTTAAATCTACATTTTTCCAAAGCATCGCTAGCATGCCTATATGCCTCATCTATTTTTTTGATTGCTTGTTTGTCCAAATCATCTAGTGATCCTTGACTTGGTATTTCACCAAAATTCTTCTGTGTGAACATGACAACCCTATGGATAAAGTTGCCGTAGGTTCCAACAAGTTCGTCGTTGTTTTTTGCTACAAAATCATCCCATAACCAGTTGCTGTCCTTATTCTCAGGCATGTTTATGGAAAGATAATATCGTACTGCATCGGCATCAAACTTTTCTAAAACGTTTGAAACAAAAATGCCAAGTCCTCTACTTTTAGAGAATTGCTCTCCCTTTAAGCACAGATACTCATTGGCGGGAATATCATACGGTAAATTCAATGAATCATCATAACCCATAAGCATAGATGGCCAAATTAAACTGTGAAACGGAATATTGTCCTTTGCGAGAAAATAGTAATGCTTTGCCTGCTTGTTTTTCCACCATTCCTCCCATTTATTGGGATCTCCTAAATTCTGCGACCATTCTTTGCTGGCAGATAGATAGCCTGTTACTGCATCGAACCAGACATAAATTCGTTTACCCTCAAAACCTTCAACTGGAACTTTTATGCCCCATTCCATATCTCTTGTTATTGCCCTATCTTCCAGTCCATTCTTTAGCCAATTCTGGGTAAATTTTAGCACACTTGATTTCCAATGTTTTTTATCCTCCGTCCAATCAAGCAATTTTGATTCAAATTTACTCAACGCAAGAAATAGATGGTCACTCGTCTTCACTTCAGGTGTACTTCCACAAATTTTACATTTCACATCCAGAAGTTCCAATGGATCTAGTATCTTCCCACATTCATCACATTGATCACCCCTGGCTTTTTCATTACCACAGTGTGGGCATATTCCCTCTATGTATCTATCCGGTAAAAAACGATTACAGTTGTTGCAGTAAAACGCATCCACATTTTTTTTGTATATGTGCCCCTTCTCATAGAGAGTTAAGAAGACGTCCTGCACGACTTTTTCATGATTTTTAGTGGTTGTACGCGTGAAAAGGTCAAAAGAAACGCCAAAATGTTTCAAGTCTTCGTTATGCTCGGCATTGTATCTGTCTACAATAGCCCGTGGCGTTGTTTTTTCGTTTTCTGCACTGATTGTGATGGGTGTACCATGTTCATCACTTCCAGAAACCATTAGGACGTCTTTACCTTTCATTCTGTTATATCGTGCAAATGTATCTGCTGGCAAATAGCATCCAGCCATATGTCCAAGATGTAGTGATCCGTTTGCATAAGGCCATGCCACACCAATGTAAATCTTTTCTTTCATGTGAAATTCTCTATGCTGAATATGAGCACAACATTTAAATATGGCGCAAGCCTAGTATATGGCTATAATATTAATGAAAAATAGCACTAATTAGGTATAATTAATCAATATTGTAGTTAGTTTAACTTAACCGCTTAACCAAGAACATACTGACCTGCACAAATTACCAAGATAAAGGGGTGTGAGGTCCAACACCTACTATTTGCTAAAATGCGGATAAAGGTGCTACTTTTCAGAAAATTAAATGAGGTGAAAGTCATGGTAATTGATCCATCAACAACAAAATATATGATTAAGGCTAATATTAAAGCAGACGGCATAGTAGAGAAATCTGATGTGGTAGGGGCTATATTTGGTCAAACCGAGGGGCTTCTTGGCGATGAATTAGATTTAAGAGAATTGCAAAGATCTGCAAGAGTGGGAAGAATAGAAGTAGAATTGGAGTCGAAAGGTGGGAAGAGTAACGGAACTATAACTTTACCGACGTCTCTGGACAGGGTTGAAACGGTAATCCTTGCGGCTGCTTTTGAAAGTATAGATCGAGTAGGTCCATGCAAGGCAACTATTGTTGCAGAAGAAGTTGAGGATGTGCGTGTTGTTCGAAGAAAAAAGGTGATAGATCGAGCTAAGGAATTGCTGAATAAAGTAATTGAAGACAGTAGGGTCGATGGGGAAAGCATAGCTGATACTGTTAGGCAGGCAGTACAAATTGAAGAGATTATCAATTATGGTCATGATCATTGTCCCGCAGGTCCAAATATTGATAAAAGTGATGCGATTGTTATTGTTGAAGGCAGAAGAGATGTACTTAATCTTTTGAAATATGGTATTAAGAATGTCATAGCGGTTGGCGGAACAAATATACCTAAAACGGTGATAGATTTAACGAAGGAACGTATTACTACCGCTTTTGTCGATGGAGATCGAGGAGGCATTCTTATTTTGAAAGAACTATTGCAAACTGCAGATATCGATTTTGTAGCACGCGCTCCTCAGACTCGCGAGGTTGAAGAAATCCCTCAGAAACTTATTATGAAGTCTTTAAAAAATAAGATTCCTGCTGAACAATATGCTGAGATGTATGACATAAAACTCGAGAAAAAGGATAAAGATATCGAACCTAAAAAAGAAAAACGTGAACAAAAAACGAAGCAACGTTCTGAGGGGCCAGTAGAAGAAAAGCAAAAGGTAGGGGAAGTATCTGATGAAAAACAGAAGAACTACGCGGCTATGCTTAATGAGATTTCAGGTTCTTTGAAGGCAGTGCTGCTTGATGGAAAGGACAAGGAATTGAAGAAAATACCGGTGAGAGAATTAACTGATGAACTAAAGAAAAGTGACAATATTTCTACTGTAGTATTTGATGGTATTATCACCCAGCGACTTCTAGATATTGCAAATAATAAAAACATAAAGGAAATAGTTGGTATAAAAATCGGCAATGTTGTAAAAATGCCGACGTCCGTAAGGGTTTTAACTAAGAAAGATGTACAATAATCTACATCTTTTCTATTCATTTTTTACATTTTCACATAGTTAGAGGTAGTTATATTTAAAAGGCGGATAGAAAAGGATAAAAACCCTGTATTTCATTTCAGCATGTTATTTTGATGATGGTGGAAGATTATAATGCAGAAAGACGAACTTATTCAGTTACATACATTTTTACTTCAACTGAAAACCCACTTGGAAGATATGGTCGAAAGTGATGGCTCATGTGCATTTCAGGCGTACTATACACTGGATGTTACTCCATATCAGGTTTATAAATCTAAAAGAGAGCATAAGCTGGCAGTATTCAAGCTGAGTAGGGGCATTGCAGACCTTCTGGTAGATAACGATTGCCCAGGCTTGGAAAAGATTTCTTGTAGATTAGATTTAATGTCTGAGCGTTTTATGACAAGTAAAGAAAAAGAACTTGTTCAGGCTTAAAGTATCAGGTGCATAGTGTATGCATCTTCACCACTTTGGTAAAATTTTGGTATTGTATCTATAACAATAAATCCATGTTTTCGGTAGAACTCAATAGCCACGTTATTGCTTATTTTCACTTCCAATTCTACATGTTTTATTTTTTGGATAATTATCTCTTTCAAAAAGTGATTTAGCAAGGCAGATCCTATGTTTTGTCCTCTCTGTTTTTCTGATACCGCTATCATTAGTATCTTTGCGCCTTCTAAACTTGTCTTTACCCCTATAATGAATCCCACAATCTTATGATGCTTTTCGGCCACCAAAAACCCCTGATTAAATGTTTCATAGAAATAGTTAAAGAGACTTGGATTGTAGCGTTCAGTCAGCGTCTCGGATGCTAGTTTTATAACTGGAAACATGTCATTTGGTTGGAATATTCTAACTGTAAACACAGAATAGTATCACACTGCTGTGGTAAATGATTAACGGTATCTTTAATAACTGCAGGTTAATTCATAGTCGCTGCGAGGCTTTGTTTATGGGGATTGACGATGTTGTTGTAACAAGAACTATATTTAATCGTTTTTCTAAAGAGTTTCAAGATTATTTCGATGTTGATGTTGCTATTGCTGGTGCTGGTCCCGCTGGCCTCATTGCTGCACAGTATTTAGCAAAAGCAGGTAAGAAAACCGTTCTGTTTGAAAAAAAACTTTCAATTGGTGGTGGCATGTGGGGTGGTGGCATGACATTTCCAGTTATTGTTGTTCAGAAAGAATCTAAGCATCTACTTGAAGAAGCGAACATCAAGGTTGCTGATGAAGGTAAAGGATATTATAGTGCTGATTCTATAGAAGCAGTTACAAAACTTTGTTCATCTGCAATTGATGCAGGTGCTAGATTTTTTAATGCAATCTCTGTCGAAGATGTGCTACTAAACAAAAACAAAGAAGTAAATGGCTTTGTTATCAATTGGAGTGCAATAGAAGCTGCTGGCTTACATGTTGATCCACTTACAATTCGAGCTAAATATTGCATTGATGCTACTGGTCACCCTGCTGAAATCTGTAGAATCGTACGTAAGAAATGCGGCCCTTTAGACACGAAAAGTGGAGATCTTGAGAATGAAAGATCAATGTGTGCAGATATTGGTGAGCGGGCCGTTGTTGAAAATACAGGGGAAGTTTATCCAGGTCTTTTTGTAGCAGGTATGTGTGCAAATGCAGTATATGGCTCACAAAGAATGGGGCCAATATTTGGTGGTATGCTTCTTTCAGGTAAAAAGGCGGCAGAACTTATATTGAAAAAGCTATAGCCATTTCAAGAAGTTTGTTACTATTTTTAGAGGGGAAGCTCTTTCCATAATCCAAGCAGGTCATATCCTAGTAATTTGACTCCCTCAATATTTGTATGATGTTCTGTCAGTGGGAACCGCATCTCCCAAAAATCTACAAATTATGCGATAAAAACATGTATCAATGAAATTCCGCCTCACACTCAAAAGGAATCACATAAAACATGTTTTAAAAATGGTTATCAATAACACAACAATCGGTACACAAACAATAGTTGTCCATGTAACAGAAAGAGCAGTAACCTTTTTATCAATTCCATATGGGACAAGAAACATATTAGTACTGGTTATCGGAAGAATTGAATTAATAATAATTACTGAAAACCATGCACTTGGTACTAGTTCAAATGCAAATAATGGAACAAATATAATGGTTGTTAGTATCGGAGTTAATAAAACGGTGAGGAAAAATATATTTCTGACCCATGGCCAATGATCCTGTGTTTTTTTATTGTTTTTAAGGCAAAACAGTTTCCTCATTTCATCTATTTTTAAATCATGAGGATGAATACCTGCACCAACATAATATAGAGCGGCAGGTATCGTAATTTGAGTAAAAAATTCAAAAATAGTACTTATGTCACCATACCCTTTTGAAGTAATACCTGTTGTACCATGTAATATAACAGCTGTAAATGCAAAGGAGAGAAGATACCAAGGAAATATTTTCAGATACCATGGTAACGCATGAATTTTAGAAGTTTTACCTGAATTTTTAATATCTTTTTTATGCAGATATGAAAGAATATATGGAATAATTGCAAAAAGAAAGATGGCCCCAATAATCATATATATTAAAGCCTGCACCCGCCACTCATCTATTGTAAGCATTGCTCCCCCTACAAAAGCAGAGCTTCTACCTTGGTTTGTTAAAACAGTTTTAACAAAATGTCCTTTATCCTCTCCTTTTAGATTCATTTTTTTTGCTTTAAATATTGCAAAAAAGTATGCAAGAACGTACATGAAAAATAAGATTATAAAGCAGACAATAGTAAATATCATCTCATTTTCACGAAAATCAACACCTAAAAGTATTCTAAAAAGTAAGAGTGGTACAAAAACATAAAGCAAAATCAGCCCTATTTTTTTCATTGCCTTATCTATCTTTTGTTCACCAATAAGTCGAGAAAGTACTAAGGTTACTATGAAACCTATAAGTATCCATGGAAGTGTCCAAAGACCTTTTATGTACGGTAAAATTGTATCTAATATTTCAATCATTGCCGTTTACCTTTAAAAAATGGTTTATCTTTCAATTACTCTCTTGGCCTTTCCTGTGCTACGTGGTATGGTTTTGGGCGGTATGGCTTTAACAGGCACATGTAAATTCAAGACGCTATATATTTCATCTTCAGCTTGTTTTTCAATATCGTCTAGGTGCCCTTCCTTGTAACGTTCTTCAGTTGGCTCTACTTCGACAGAAAGTGAAGTTATATCACCTTTTTTGGTTTTTATAATTTGATAATTGTCACTTACTCCAGTGACTTGCATCAAGGCAGCTTCTATCTGTGATGGAAACACAATAACCCCCTTTACCTTCATCATGTCGTCGCTTCTACCTTTTATTCTCGACTGAACTGGTAGAGTTCGACCACATTCACATGCATCTTCACTAAGTGATGCAAGATCTTTTGTTCTGAATCTGATGGCAGGAAACGCCTCTTTAGTAAGCGTGGTAAAGACAAGCTCTCCTTCCTCATTTGGCTCCAGAGTTTCGCCAGTTTTTGGATCAATTATCTCAGCTAGAAAATGATCTGCATTTATATGTAATTTTTTATGTTCACATTCAGAAACAACGCCGGGACCTATTATTTCTGTAAGGCCATAATGTTCGTGGGCAGTGATCCCCCAGCGTTTCTCAACGTTATTTCTCATTTCCTCACTCCACGCTTCTGCACCAAAACATCCTGTTTTTAGTTTGAAATCCCTTTGAGGATTAAAACCCATTTCCTCAGCAACTTCTGCCATATACATTGAATAGGATGGGGTACATGCCAATGCTGTGGAGCCGAAATCTTTCATAATGCTAACCTGTCTTTTAGTATTTCCAGAGCTAATAGTTATAACCATAGCGCCTATCTTCTGAGCGCCCTTTTCAAAACCATGAGCGCCCGTAAACAAACCATATCCATATGAGTTCTGCATAATGTCATTTTTGCGAAGCCCATTAGCCCACAAGGACCGGGCCATAACTTCACCCCAGAGCTCGACGTCATTACGAGTGTAGGGTCCAACCACAGGTTTACCAGTAGTTCCTGAAGAAGCATGGACTTCTACAACATCATCCATCTTGGTACAAACAAGCCCAAAAGGATAATATTCTCTTAAATTCTGTTTTGTTAAAAAAGGAATTTTTTCTATATCCTTTAACGTTTTAATGTCATCAGGTTCTACATGCGCATCCTTGAGTTTTTTATGATAAAATTTATTGTTTTTGTAGACATACTGAATCAATTTTCTTAACCGTTTCAATTGCAGTTCTTTTAATCCATTCAAAGGTTTTGTTTCTATTTCAGGATTCCAGAATTCTTTTGTCATAAATTTTTCCCCGTTTGCGGCCTGAATGAACTATTTGAATATAATGATTTTGGGAAATAAGAAAGATATAAATTGCATTAACTATTCTCCCGTTCGACATCAAAATTGATGTTCTCGATAATTTGGAGGAGGAAATAAATGATATTAGGCATGGACATATGGGTATTCACCGCATGGATTGGAACAATGTTAGCAACTGTTCTTTGCTTGCTTTATGGTATTTATCATCAGTATCTGAAGAAATCCAGAAAAGAAAAAGCACCCACCAGAAAAAATAAACAATCCCGAAAGAAGGAGGTCAAGTAAGATGGATATCATCTTTTTTGCTATTTTCATGTTTCTTTTTGCCGCTATGTTCACATTCTTAGGTTATCTTGGATATAAGAAAACAAAGACAGCGGAGGATTACTTTGTTGCCGGTAGAAAGATGGGTGCGATTGTTATAGCATTTTCTTACGGTGCAACGTTTATCAGTGCGGTCGCTCTAATAGGTTTTTCTGGAATTGCATCTATCTATGGTCATTCAATTCTTTGGCTTGCATTTCTTAATATTTTTGTGGGTATTTTCATCGCGTTTGTATTTTATGGTTTTAGAACAAGGAAAATGGGTCTTTCGCTTAATGCAATGACTCTACCAGAAATATTGGGAAACAGGTTTAATTCAACTAAATTACAGGCAGTTTCAGGTTTGATAATAGCTATTTTTATGGTGGCATATACCTCGGCTGTATTCCTAGCAATAGCCTCTCTTTTCGAAGTAACATTTGGGATTCCATATGCGACATGTGTTATAATTTTCACTGTTGTTGTTGGTGTATATCTGATAGTAGGTGGATTGTATGCAGTAATGTGGACACATGCAATACAGGGCGTACTCATGCTAGTAGGTATGCTCATTCTTACTTTAGGGATATATGCTATGCTTGGAGGTGTTGGACCTGCTCACGAGGCTGCCGCTGGTTTAACCCCTGAAATTCTGGAGAGTATTGGCAGTCCAGCAGCAACTCAGGCACCAAATGGTTTAACCTCCATGCCACCGTTTTTATCGCAACCTTTTATGATGATTTTGACACTCATTTTCGGTGTGGGCATCGGCGTACTTGCACAGCCTCAGTTGATAACGCGGTATCTTACAGCAAAAGATGAAAAAGCATTACGCCGGGCAGTGCCCATCGGAGGAATATTTATTCTTTTGATGACCTTCACTGCCTTTAGTATAGGCCCTCTATGTAATGTACTGATGGTAAATAATGGATTAACTTATCCCGGAACACCAGATAAAATAGTGCCACTTATAGTAAGTGAGGTATTTCCGCAATGGTTTGTATTTTTCTTTTTATTTGCTGTCCTAGCGGCAGCGATGTCGACTGCAAGTGCCCTGTTCCATACCGCAGGTGCATCCATTGGAAGAGATGTATTTGAAAAAGGACTCCTGAAAGGAATTTCCCATGAGAAATCTGTAAAGATAACGCGAATTGCTACGATTATCATTATAGTAGCGACATTGATTATCACATTGAATCCATTGGATGTTGTAGCATTCATGTGCGCCTTTTTCTTTGGATTAATGGCCTGCACATTTCTTGCGCCATATACATTCATGCTATATTGGAAGAAAACAAGCAGAGCAGGAGCATGGGCTGGGATGTTAGGAGGATTCATATTTACTATGATCTGGTACGTCCTTGTTTATTTTAAAACAGCGCCAAATATAATTGGTTCGTCAATAATAAGTGAATATACGATAAACATGCTAGATCCAATATTTATTGGACTTCCCCTATCTATCGTCCTAACCGTTATATTTAGCATACTAATGAAACAAGACAAAAATGAACAAAAAATCATGGAAAAAACATTCAAAAATATATAGGGAAAATAACCAGATTGACTACATCAAATCAAAAAAATTCATTCTGTAGAGGAGTTTTACATATGAACATCATTGTTATTGGCTCTGGACTGATGGGTAGAGCAATTGCACATGATCTATGCAAACATTCAAATTTTGATAATATAACTATTGCAGATAAAGACGATGAAACGTTGCAATCTGCCGAAAGTTTTCTCGAAGGAAATAACATAGATTTTGTAGGTCTCAATGTCGAAGATACAAATGAAGTAAAGAAACATTTTCAAAATATTGATATTGCAATCTCTGCAATTCCCTACAGATTTAATTATGATCTGGCGAGGATTGCGATAGAAACCAAGACGCATTTTCTTGATCTTGGTGGAAATAACCAAGTTGTTGAGAGTGAACGAGGTCTCTTTGAGAAGGCCAAAAAAAATGATGTCACAATTATTCCTGATTGTGGACTTGCACCAGGATTAGTATCCATTATTACACGTGATATAGTTGATGAAATGGATTCTGTTGATTATGTAAAATTGAGAGTGGGTGGTTTACCGATGGATCCAAAACCGCCACTCAACTATCAGATTGTATTCTCACCAAATGGGCTTATCAATGAATATGTTGAAGATGCTATGGTCCTTGATCATGGTGAAATCATCAAAAAAAAATCTATGACTGATATTGAAACGGTTTCTTTTCCAAAACCATTTGGAAATATGGAAGCATTTATCACTTCAGGTGGTTGCTCTACACTTCCTTACACATATAGGAAATGTATAGGTTATCTTGATTATAAGACCATTAGATATCCAGGTCATTGTGAAAAATTTAAACCTCTTTTAGACATGGGGCTTGCGGGAGAGAATCCAGTTGATATTAGAAATCAAAAGGTTATACCTAGGGATTTGCTAATTGCCCTTCTTTTGAAAAATGTTCCCACTACAGGAAAAGATGTGGTATTACTCAAGGTTTTAAGTGAAGGAATGAAAAATGACAAAAAACATTCTTTAGAATATACCATGATTGAATATTATGATGACAAAAATGACATCTCTGCTATGATGCGCACAACAGGTTATCCTGTTTCAATTACTGCCCAGATGATAGAGGATGGTACAATAAACAGAAGAGGTGTTTTTTGCCCTGAGGAGGTTGTTCCTTGTAAGGTCTTCTTTGAAGAACTTAAGAAACGTGACATTCAAATTAAAAAAGAGCGAAAATGAGCAAAATATGGTAAGAGTAGCATGTCCAAGGAAAAAGAATTTTTAGATGCGAAAGAAAGAGCGCTTAATTCATTGGAAAAAGCTAAAAGTGAAAATAAGGTAGATGAGGGGATTAAAGCAATACTGGATATAATAAATGAGTCTGGTGACTATTACACTTCTAGTAGCTGTGCCGGAAGGATTGTTCTAATTGAATTACCTCATCTCGGTGATAAAAAAGGAGCAGAATTTTTAGGGAAATGGCATAGGAAGATAGAATCTGGCGAAATAGGTGGAGCGGCAAAAAAGGCAAAGACTGGTATGCTTTGGTTACTTGCGCAATCGCCCATACTGCACATAGGTGCAAATACACATGACGCATCAGATAATTTGTTAAAAACTGCGATTTCTTGCGGGTTTAAAAACTCTGGAGCGAAATCTACTGGTCGTAAAATTATTGTTGAAATTTGTAGCACGGAACGTCTTGATTCACCCATTGGAAAGGATGGCAAATTGTTTTGCAATGAAGAGTATCTTAATCTTCTGGTAAATATTGCAAACGAGATCATGGATCGATCAAGTCTTAAATTACATAGACTTGAGGAGAAACTAGAGAAATACTTAAGTACCCGCAAAACAACCCAACAATAAGGGTAAAATGGCTGATAAAAAAACACTTGCCAAGGTATTTACATTTTCTCTTTTGCTTGCAGTGTTATCCATGTCTTGGTTTGTTTTCAATATGCTAGTTGATATTTATATGGTTTTTAGGAAAACCTCCTGTCAATTTGCTCTGGTACTGGCGTTTTTAAGTTTTTTTATAAGCATTGTTTTTCTTCGCAAACTTTTGGTAAGTATACGACGAGACATAAATAGGAAAAACGAAAAAGAAAAGAATATCCGAGATTTTCACCAGTATAAGATGCTTCTTGATCCACCTACTATGAATAATTAGTTACAGTAAGTGCGAGTCATCCATGCGTTTTTCGGTATTTTTTGATATATTTGGTATTCTTCTTCTTTATATTTTTCATATGCTACTTCTTTTATTGTGTCGTTATTGAAAGACCAATAATATTTACGGACATATTTTCCCTGCTCTTTATACTCATCTCTTCGGAGTTTGAGTAGTCGTTCTCTTTGCAATTCGTAAAACAGAGATCTTGCATACTTATCGATTGTCATATCCTCGATTTCTTCTTCACCATTAAAAATACCTTCAACAGTTTTGGCAAGCTCGATTGCGTCTTCCTTTGCCATATTAAATTTGTTTTTTAATGCCTTTACAAATAATCTCTTCATGCCTTTTTCCTCACGACATCTTTTTTGTTGTTTTAGTTATAAAGGACTTGTTGTACAACTGTTATCAAAAAATTTCCCTCCGAATCCTTTAAATCCCTTTTGCATATTCACTGCTTCAACAGAAAGGTGATTATTATGATAAAACGTGTTTACAATTTTTATGCAGGTCCAGCAACGTTGCCACTCCCAGTTCTGGAGAAGGCACAGAAAGATCTTTTGAATTTTGATGGCACGGGAATGTCTCTTATGGAGATTTCTCATAGGTCCAAGGAATATGCAAAAATGCACACGGGAGCCTCGAGCTTGGTTAGGGAACTCATGGGCATTCCTGATAACTACAAAATCATGTGGCTGCAGGGTGGTGCGTCATCTCAATTCTATATGGTTCCATTGAATCTCCAGGTGGGGAAAAAACCAATGGAGTATGTGAACACCGGTGTTTGGTCAAAGAAAGCCATCAAGGAAGGGAAGTTCTATGGTGACGTGAAGGTGGTTGCCAGTTCCGAGGATGAAACATTTTCCTATATTCCAAAGAACATAGAGTTTAGTGGCAATACGGCATTTGCCCATATTACGGGGAATAACACCATATACGGAACTGAATATCCTGAATGGCCAAAAGTGCCAAGTGGTGTTCCTCTGGTCTGTGATATGTCTTCCCATATAATGGATAAGGTCATTGATTCGAAGAAGTTTGGTGTCATTTATGCCGGTGCCCAAAAGAACATGGGGCCTGCAGGAGTTACTTTAGTAATAGTACGTGATGATCTTATGGAAAGGGTGCCTGAGAACACGCCAACCATGCAGAAATGGAAGACTCATGCAGAAAAGGATTCTCTATTCAATACAGGTCCGTGTTGGGCAATTTATATGTGTAAGCTATCTCTTGAACATTTGAAGGGTCTTGGTGGCGTTTCTGCTATGGAGAAAATAAACAGAAAAAAGGCCAAAATACTCTATGATGTAATAGATAATTCTAATGGTTTTTACAAAGGGCATGCTAGGAAAGACTCTAGATCGCTGATGAATGTGACATTCAATCTGCCAACCCCTGAGCTGGAAACAAAGTGTGTTGCAGAGGGATTGGCAAGAAATCTCGTAGGTCTTAAAGGTCATAGGTCTATAGGTGGTATGAGGGCTTCTATCTACAACGCCATGCCTGTAGAGGGCGTACAGGCACTTGTCGAATTCATGAAGGAATTCCAAGAGAATAATCAGTGAGAAAACCAATGGATTTAAACTAGATTTCAATAAGATACACTTGACCCTTGCAAAAAAGAGTGAGTTTTATTACCTCTTCCAATTTTTTGTTTTTCAAAGTGAAACTCTTCTTTTAAATTTAAAATAGATTTCCATTAAAACATTCAGTTTCACATATTGGCGTTTTAGCAAGTTAGCTTTATATATCATTAATGATAAATAGTGACATGGTACAATATGTCTCTATGAGATTTGAGGTGTGAAACAAATGGATAAAAAGGTAATGATTGTTGATGACGAACAAGACATATTATTCTCTTTAAGAACTCTATTTGAACGTCAAGGTTATGAAGTAATCACAGTAGATAGCGGAGCCAAATGTGTTAATGAATTGGAAAAAGGCTTCAGCGGAGTAGTGCTTATGGATATCATGATGCCAAAAATGGATGGATGGGATACAATAAAGAAGATTGTTAACAGAGGATTAACAAGAAATATAGAAATTGAAATCATTACTGGAAAAGGAACAAGAAATCATAAAAAAATGATTGGATTAGGGTCATATATACATGATTACTTATCTAAGCCTCTCGATCCGGAAAAATTAATATCAAGTGTAAATAAATGTCTTATTTGCTTATCTAAAAGGGTCGATTAAACCTGATAGATATATTTGTATATATTTTTACATGTTTCTTTGTATATTTTATTCTCGCATATTAAGTTATAAAAGCATATAAAAAGATATATTAAAATATATGTAATGTTAATAACCACAATCTTATGAGCTTCTGAAAACCAAACAACTGAGTTGAATAGTTTCATTGACCCATATTTTACATATATAAATCAAAATCAACATCTATGGAATTAACAGGACGATAAATGAGGGGGACATGCCAGCCCGTAGGGGATGCTGGCATATCTGCCACATAAATTAAAATTCGTCTAATTTTTTGATTTTGCTTTCCTTCAATAAATTTTGTGCTGTTTTCCAAGAATGTCTAGTATGAGGTGGTAGCTTTCCAAACGTTTTTACCCATTTTCTGAGAAACTTCTGCGTAACAGGATCTGCAGGATAGCCGCTACCAAGGGGTATATCCAGCTTCTTTTCCAATTCCTGTGCTATCATCTGAACTTCTTCGTCTCTACTAGTTTTCGCTAAAATAGAAGCAGCTCCAACTATGGGATAGATATCATCTGCCTTGTGCTTAGATATGATATCTGGTTTGAATGAGAGTCTAGATAGAATATTCTTACCAAATCGTTCATTATTTACATCAGCAGCATCGACGTAGCAAATATCTGGTTTTAGTTTTTCTATAATCCTGTTAAAAGCATTCACTTCTATTTCATTTAGTGTCATAACTTTCCGCATATGGTCAATATCTGATGCAGAAATGAGACTTATCTCATAGTTTACTGCAGATTCTTTTATTTTTTTAGATAGTATTTCTCTTCTTTTAGGTGTAATTTTTTTTGAATCGCGCACATTGTTTTCTATTAATTCCAAATCATTTTCAAAGGTAACTCCAGCGATTACAAGTGGGCCGATGACTGGTCCTTTAGGCAAACAGAACCATAAAAAATATAATTTTCATGTTCCTATTTTCTACCCGCCTCATCGACCCCACAGATTGACCTTTTCACAATACAATCACCTCTTTTGTAGTGGTAATAATTTTCCATAAACCATTTGAATTTTTAGATGCCAGACATAATTTTTCTAATTCTCTAAGTCTGTTATATGCTGATTTCCAACATACGCCAATTTCTCTCGCAAGATCTCCTGTAGTTTTTCCTTCCTTTTTCAAAGATTTTAAATATTTATTTTTAATAGAAGAAATTATTATTTTATTTTGGTCTGTTTTAATCCAGTATGACTTACTTCTAAATTTCATAATATCTCTACTTTAGTAAATATTTCATTCCCTTAAAGCATTTTAATAAAGTATGTCAAGATGGTAAAAAGATGTTACGGAAAAAACTGAAAAAATAGATAGGCAATTTTTTATTGATGAACCATATTCCGCTCTTAAAATGCCGCCGTAGCTTAGCTGGTGGAGCGGCTGATTCGTAATCAGCAGGTCAGGGGTTCAACTCCCTTCGGCGGCTTGCAGAAGG
>CAZXHI010000042.1:0-3660 GCA_964640555.1 uncultured Thermoplasmatales archaeon
CTTAAAAAAGATATTTTTTAATTAAAACCATCAAGGTATTGCTTTCATCCTATTCTAGTATATGAACATGTTCATATGCGCCTCAGGCATCATCACATCCATCTGACCAGACAAGATTTGAACACAGTTTTACCGGTAAAATGGAGTGGGGGGACACTTTTTCCAAAAATATCATTTTTCTCCTGTAAAAAACGTTAAAAAAGTGCAGGGGACGAGATTTGAACTCTATTTCACCGGTGAAATACTTTTTCATATCTTTGAAACTTATGCTATTTTAAATTTCCACAAAAATAGTAAAAAAGTATCAAATTGATGAACTCACAGATTTATTCTTTTCTGAATTAATAATTCTAATGCAAGATGTCATAAGAATTCAAATAAAAAACAGACTACTAAGAAAATATTTCATTAAATCCAGAAAACGAGCTGTGTTTCTCCCCCATTGTTGCAGAAAACATATGGACTCGAATTGTAAAGCAGAATTCAAACCCGAAACATCAACATATATTTGCAAACATTGTTCAAAAGATTGTATGGTAAGTCAAGCTACAAAATTCGCAAAGAAAGAAAATTATGATGTATTTGTTTTACCAGGAAGATCATGTGTAGGCAAGATTTTTGAAAAATATGTATATGATGGGGAAGTGAACAATTATAACTTATTCCCCCCCAACAGTGTTAAAATACGATAAAGTCGATACCTATGAAATTATCTGAAAAAAGGCTAAAACCTAACTAACTCAGGTATTTATCGGTAAAAATAACTATCAAATCAATACCCCAGAGTTCTGCAGGCTGCGTCAATTGGGATAGCAGATTTTAGGCGATTCTTTTTACTTTTTCGATCAAAAGTTTTGTTTTAAGTTTATTATATCTGTGGTGTTATTAGTATAATCACATTATCATTTTCAATGTTTGGATCTATGGTTGTTGAATCAGTAAGTTCCACTCTGATAGTTATGCTCATAAAGAGAAATTTAAATAGCTCATTAATCGCATCCGCAAACTCTTGCCAATCTGTAACGTGATTAACCCAACCTGCACCATTGGTATATGGCGGTGCAATATAACCCGGTTGGGGCCAGACGATGCTACTATTTAACCAAGGGACATCAGGTCCAGAGCCAATAGCTAAGGAGTCAAACTCATCCTGATCTTCCTGCATGCCTAGCGTAGTGAGTGAATATTCTCTTGCATCCTCGGCACTTAATTTCCCCAGCGTTTCACCTTTATATTGTGCAGTATATCCACCTGGTATCCATTCACAATTCGCCTCTCCATCTGTGACTAAAACAATTACTTGTAGATGATCTGAACTAAAGTTACCAATGTCATGTAACTGATCTGCCCCTAATCTGATACCACATCCCGTGGGCGTATATCCCCCCAGTTGAGGGATATCTTTTACATCTGCTGAAACAACCATATAATACCCAGGATCAATAGGATTATCTGTAATGATTATTGGAGATATCTCTACTTTAGCATATGGATTGCTAAACCAAGACCCACCACCAAATTGAACTACAGTAAGTTCCACGGAACCGTCATATGGGAAAACACTTTCGTTTCTTATTGCTTGTTTCAACCCTTCCTTCATTAGATTCCAATCACTGCTACTGATGCTGCCAGATCCGTCAAGAACCATTGCAAGTTGTGTAAAATCACGTACTTCAATTCCTACGACTTTTACTTCTATTCTAACGATAGCAGGTTCTCCCACCAGAACGTTTCCTATCTCCCAAATACCTGTTTCATTATCGTATGTTCCCTGTGTAGGAGTATTGTCAATATAAATCAAACCTTCTGGCACTAAATATTTTATTTCAACATTTCCTGCCCCCTCAACATCCCCACCATAGCAGGTTAATGTAATTGTGATATTGATATGTTCACCTATTTTTGGATACAGATTATCAACCGCGAGTTCTATGCCTACATCACTCACCGGCTTTAGATCAATTGGCCCCATAAATATAACAGAATCACTCTGAGTATCAACAGCCGTAATATCAACTTCCTGATAGTCGCCTAGGCGACTGAGGTTATATTCAAATGAAAAGAGCATTCTCTCGCCTATATTCCATGCTCCATCGTCATTTTTATCATTTAACCAATTCTCGACTACCCCGCTATATTCCACTCCAGCTATGGTTATTGAAATTTCCGTATCCAGTTCCAATGGTTCTCCCCCTTGATGTTCCAGTATAACGTTCGTTCCCTCTATTCTACCAACGATTTTTACAATTGTTTTGTTTTCAGGGCCTTCATCTGAAAGGACTTGGAAGTAAATCAAAGAGAAAACTGAAACGACTATCAACAATAGCAACATTGCACCAATTATCTCAGATACCGCTCTGTTAGAACTTTTAACCTTCATTTTTTACCGCCATATTCCTAAATATTCCAATCAATGTGCCCTATTCCATTTATCTAAATTTTACATAGCTAACATAAATCAAGCATCTCATTAAACCAATCCAAAGGCAATCTGAGCGGAAATATTCACTTCTCTTATGAAAAGATTGACGTAGTCTCCAGAACTATCAATAAATTCTAATGTTACCCGGTCACTGGCAGATGTTATATTATAACCAACTTTACCAACTCCATTACCTTCATACTCGAATCCAGAGATAGATTGCAATAATGAACTATTAAGAGCTATATACCATGCATCTGCATAGTTGGTTACGATGGTGATGTCTGTAACATTGTTGATCTCAGTATATTGATTATTGGGATTTGCAACCTCCAGATATATTGGATAATTCCCATATCCACTAACAGATGTTCTTCCAGCAATTCCAGATATGTTTACGAAAGTAAATGATAAGTTTTTACCAAACTCTGTCACAAAAAAAGATGGCTTACCATGCAGTATACTTGATGGATCTTGACTCAATATCAAAGATCCTGCTTCATATACATACGATTGATCGACAAAGTGTAAATTTCTTGATGAATATTTTATGGCATCCGTTGAATAAGAGCTAGACACGGTATTATTTTTTACTGTTATATTGCAACCATCTTCAATAATACCTAAACTGTCAAATGTTCTACCCAAATCAAAAAATGGTATTTCTTTGTTACCCAGAGTTATAGTAGCCGATATTGCTGTACTTTGGTTAACTATTGATTGAATATCCAACGCATACTTAAGCATAGCAAATTGATTTGATACTTCTTCCATATGTGCAGCTTCGCTTTCTTCAATCCACTGGGGAACATACACTGTTTTTACCATAACCATAACAGCCATTATCAGTCCAATGAGTAGAACTGTTACAACTATGCCTGCAACTGCATCATCTGAGTTTTTAATTTTTTTCATTCGCATTTAACTACCCTCATATTTTCTTACATATCGCATCATAAAATACAGGAGCAATTTCCTTCGATAAACCCGATTTCTGTCCAATACTGTAGAATTGGTAATAACCTATACCAATGGGGAAATCAAAGCCCCAGATCCAAGGATGAGATGTATCTGTGTCAAATTTGGTCCAACCATACGGGCCACCTGTGGAGTTCCATGTATGAAGATATATACAATCTATATCCCAGTTATCTTGAATTGAATCAGAAGCTTCTGTAGCGCCAATAAGTTGAATGGTGTATGTTGATGAGATTAATCCTGCTGCAGTAAAGTTATTC
>CAZXHI010000043.1:0-8353 GCA_964640555.1 uncultured Thermoplasmatales archaeon
CACAGAGTAATCCCAAATTTTATGGTACAATGTGGATGCCCGCATGGGACTGGCAGAGGGGGACCAGGATATACCATAAGAGATGAGTTTCATCCAGATCTAAAACATGATTCCAAGGGCATGCTTTCAATGGCAAATGCAGGTCCAAATACAGGAGGATCGCAATTTTTCATTACCGTTGCTCCAACACCCTGGCTTGACGGCAAACATTCTATCTTTGGGAAAGTGATTGAGGGAATGGAGGTAGTTGATTCTATATCAAAAGTCGAGAAGGATAGGAACGATAAACCATTACAAAATGTAGTTGTAAATAGCGTTAAAATCATCTAACGATAAAGGCGTGATTTCTATGGCCATTCTTTCCGATAAAGATATTGAAAATTCCATGAAAAATAATGAACTTGGAATAGAACCATTTAATCAAAAAAACCTCACACCAAATGGCTATGATCTATCTATTGATGAGATTTACATAAAAAAATCAGATCAACATATCAAAGAGGGGATGGCTACTATCCCTTCAATGACATGGTTTGCAATTAGCACAAAAGAATTTGTGAAAATGGGCCCACAAATAACATCTCAGCTATGGATACGATCAAGCTACGCACGTAAAGGAATCATGGCAAGTTTTGGGAAGGTTGACGCCGGCTTTCATGGAACACTTACGATTAGTTGTTTCAACTCAAATGATGAAGAAATAGAGATACCGATTGGTGATAGATTCTGCCAAATTGTTTTTGAAAATCTTTCCACAAAACCATCTGAACTCTATGATAAAAAATCTGGTAACTATCAGAACCAAAGAGGAATAAAACTATAACACCTTTCTTGCAAACGTAAGATATCCAGTATGTCCAAGCATGTCAAAACTTGGTCTTGTTCCGTGATCGGATATCACCATCTCACGTTGGATGTTTTCAAATGTTTTAACCTCGATGAAGCTATTTCCCCTAATTTCTTTTACTGTTTGTTCCACTTGAGATATAAGTGGGGAATATGAACAGAAATAACCACCTGGCCTCAATGCTTTCCACACATAATTAACAGCACCCCAAGGATTTGGTATATCAAGAATCACGGCATCCAATTCTTTTTCATCAATCCCCTCAGTCACATCCTTAATTTTGGTCGTAACATATTTATCTAATTTTGCAGTTTTCAGGTTTTTCAATGCATGCTCTATGAAATCCTCACGTTTGTCATATGAAATAACTTTTCCATTTGGAGCTACAGCGGTTGCAAGTGCTATTGTAAGAGAACCCGAACCTATGCCTGCCTCAAGCACAGTATTTCCAGATTCTATAGAGCAATTCATCACTATATGTGCGGCATCTCTAGGCAAAATAATCTGTGCCATGCGTTTCAAACCCCGAAGTTTATCCTGTAGAGATGGCTTCAGAATCCAAAACTGTTTATTTCCTATTTCCATTTGTTTACCATATTGCTCTCCCACTAGCTTCCCTGGATCTATCACACCTACTCCTTTGTACTTATCTGTTTTATCATTCGTATCAATGATGAATTTTCTAAACGCCAAGTCAATAAGGACTACACTGTCTCCTTTTACAACCTTTTTTTCCATAATGCCCTACCCGTACATATTAACAAGAGAACCAAAGCCAATGTTCTCGATATCAATTTGATCGAGCCATTTATCATAACAGTTGCAATCAAGATCATCAAATATTTTTACGTCTTGATGAAGTGAAAACGATGACACTGCTTCAAGAAACTTACTATCGCATTCTCTGCAGTTGTATGCACCTCGTATTCCACCGCCTCCTGCTATGTCGCACTTGATTCTTACATTTCCTGCTATTTTTTTACTTCGTTTTAATATTTCAACAACACTCCAAAGCCATGCTGGCCGATACTGTTTTCGCTTCCATAAATAATCTACCAACGTGTTGCGCTGTACATTTGTTGGATTAAGCGATACGGTATCTGTAATTGTTTTAATTTTTTCAATTGTACCAACAGCATCTTCAATAGATTCTTTTTCAGTCAGAAACGGTGGCTTGACGAGTACATAAGTCTTGAGTTCACAGTCGTTTTTCTTCATAACATCTGCAGCATTTTTATAATCATCAAATGTAAATCCTTTGTTAATTGCATGTTCTCTCACAAAATCAGTTGCAGTCTCAAGACCAGTCCCAATCTCAAATGTTTTAGACTGAAAAATATTCTTTATATCCGACAATTTGTCATCTGTAATGTATTCTGGCCTCGATTCAACCGATACTTTATCCGCTGTTTCAACAAGCTTACCTAAAATTTCATTTCTAACTCTGGGTTTTATTTCAGTATCATCCAAAAAACTTCCTGAAGTAAAAATTTTAACAAATTTTTCCCTGGAATATCTTTCCATAACAGTCCCAAATTGTTTCAACAAATTTTCATCAGATATTTTCTCCCACATACTATCATTAAAATATCCGCACATTGTACATCCAGAATTAAGAGCCCAGGAACACCCCCTAGTCCTAAAAATAATCACGAATGCATCAACAATTTTACCAGCTAAAACATCATTTTCAGACCAGCATCTAACCGGTCTTGTTGGATCTCTTATTTTCGGTGTGAAATCTTTTTTCAGATTTCGACAGAACTCTGATAGCTCACTCATATCTAGTTTCTTCTATCTTTCTTCCCGTATTTAAAGATTAGAACGACAACGATAAGAGAGATGATAAATACCAGCAACTCAAATCCAGGCACCATATAAATCCCAGGTCCCGGAATTGCTATCTCAGGAGATACTTCAGTACCAACTTTGGAATCATCACTAACACTAAAATAATAGTCAGTGAGGTTACCTCCATAAGCATCTACTATTGTATTATTGAATTGCTCATTCAAATTGACAAAATAGTAGACGATATCTGCATAGGCATTTACAGTAGCATTTTCGCCCCTCAGCCAACCAACTATCTCAGGAGATGTCTCATAGTAATCCCCATCAAAAGTTGCATTGATTTCTACGCCATCATTTACTTTGTAATACATCCTACTGACACCTGCTCCAACATCAAATCTAATAGAATCAGCATATGTAACTGCTGGACCTGGTGCAACACCAGCACCTGCGGGGGATGCCAATTTTATCGTATCATTATCATATACAAAAGTCCCAACAATTTCTGGCGCATTGTGGCCATTTATATCAGTAACTGATAGTGTAAACTCATATGTTCCCATCAGATTTCCAGTATTCTCGTACGTATAGCTAAATATACTATCCTCAAAGTTAAAATCAGGAGAATGACTTGTTTCATCAGGATAAATCAAATTGAAATCAATATTTTGTTTTTCTACGCCAACATTATCGACAATCCTTGCAATTATTTTAACGGTTCCACCTAACTCTTGCATACTGGGCAGTGCAACAACTTCAACGAGAGGTGACTCATCATCATAAAACGGAGGGTTAACAAGCACCATAAGTACCAGAAGCCATGTGAAAAAATAAATCGCATAAGAGGTAAACCACCCTTTCCGCCCAAAGTCAGTGAGATCCAGGTTTAATCTGACAAATAGGTATTTCAACCAGGATGCATTGAAAACACAAAACAATAAAACTAATTCCCATCGGAAATCATTCCCACTTAAAAGAGACCAAAAACCAAAGGATATAATTGATATAAGAATACCAAACAGGAACGAGAGAATCGTGGCTTTGATATTTCGTCTTTCCCTTTTAAGAAATTTCTCTTCATCAAACTTTGGGAGTTTAAAATCTAACTCCTCTTCCTCGGTTTTCTCTCTTCTTTTTTTTGCCATCGGGGTGGGATAGAGTTATCATTTAAAGGTTTTTCTCATTTAATTTTCTCGGTCTTTTTTGCTTTCTTTGCTTCAGTCTTTGCTTTTTTCTTTTCAACTTTCAACCGCTCTTTTTCAACCTCAACTTTCATTCTTTCTTTTTCAATTTCATCCGACGGTTGAATTTGTATAACCTTTTCCCCTGTCAATCCCGCGCGATATTTATAGGTAAACAGTAAAGAAACAACGACATATATGACAAGTACAGCAAGGATAGGATGTATTATTTCAGAGAGAGATGGAACAATAATTCTAATTACTAACAACACCGAGAGAAAACCAAGACCTGCCCAAGCATGATGCCTGAACGCATTATACTTCCTCTTATATTCTGACAAATCCTTTCTATTCATATTCTCATAAAAACTCAATGCCTTTGGGTAATTCTTTCAAATATCTCTTAAAACCTGCTGGCCATTCATCTGGATCCAATCCTTTTTGAGCTAAAAACGCAGTTGTCCACCGTTCAAGTCCAATACCTGAACATCCACTCCAAAGTTCACTTTTCTGAGATTTTATATTGAACGATTTGACATATTTATCCCCAAGAATGCTAAGATTTTGGAATTCAAGCCACTCAGAATTTTTTCTATCACCACGGTATGGCATATAAGCTTCAAAATCTATGGTTCCGCAGTCCTGTTCACCAGTCTCTCCAATTTTTCCAGCCTGTTGCATGTACCATGGGCTAACCCAGGCCATGCGCCATTCAAGATCGAAAATGTCATTGAAAACATGTTTATATAGTTCAATAAGTTTCTCGCGAAGACTGAGTAGCTGTTCTCTAGTACCAATATACACGGGTTCAATACGATGGAATTCATCAACCCGTTCTATCCCATGTCTACCACCGGATTCATATCTCCCAGAAACAGCAGTTTTATCGTAGACAAATATAGGAAGAGATTCTTCAGATATTGTTTTTCCTTTAAAAGACCAATAAATCATTGGACATTGAGCATAGCAAATCCCGGCATTAGGAACACTGAGATTCTTTTGTAGTTCATTAAAATCAACTTCTTTTGTAATCTTCGTAAGATCAACAAATTTTTCCCATTTTTCTACATCTCTTGTTGCTGGTTCTACAACATAATAAAACTCAGAGGGCATCCCTTCAAGATGGCCAGTTTTTAGCCATATATCAAATGGAACAATTTGCGATTCAATTATCTCTTGGAAACCGAGTGGCTTTAATACCTCTTTTATAGCTATTTTTTCCATTGCCTTTAAAATTGCAGTTGCTTGAGGGTGGTAAAACCATTTCCCCTTTGTGGGTCCCTGCTTCAGCCAATCAAGCTTGACCATTTCCTCTGTTGGATCTTTCGACCATACCGGTTCTTTTTCCTCTGATTCCCAGATTGATTTCCAAAACTCTCCCTTACCTTCATAATACTGATTGTCAACCTTCTCTTTTACACGGTTGATCATCCTGTCGATATAGTTTCTTCTTAGAAATTCTTCATCGACATTCGTGAGAGCCATAGTTGCTTTTTTTCCTTCTAATTTTACCTTAGCAAATGGAATATCGATTTCTTTTAACGGTTCTTTTTCTAAATCAAACTCTATTTCATAACTATCTATTTTTATCTCTCTAACCCCAATGTGATGTTTCTTGCCAAGCTCCTTACTAATGGAGTTCTTTATCTGAAGCAGTGCATTATGAGGGCGAAAACTACCATGAGAAACAATATTAAAAAACAGTGATTTTTTTTCAATCTTAAAGCTTTCAATCTCTGCTCTTTTTTCAGCATCACCCTTAAGTAAATTTTCATTAAAATCAGAAATGAATTTCTTCATCTCCTCCTTAGCTGAAATGATGTCGTCACTAAATGTAAAACTTCCTTTTAAATCAAATTTCATATGAAAACAGCATTACACATGGATTATTAATCTTTATCCACTATTTTCTCTGCAACAGAAACGCATGCGAGATAATCATCCAGTGTGTGAAGAAGAGAAGAAACAGATTTGCTCTCTATGTGTGCCTCCAAATGTTTTCCATTTGTCTGTGATTTAACAAAACCAAGGTTATCAACTTCTATGGACTTTAAAACAGTCTCTGTTTTTTTAACGTCATCATATTCTATAACTACATCGCATGTAACCTTCATACGTTATACCTTCATCTGTCGAGAGATAATTGTATCTACCATGTCTAGAAATTCTTTTTCTTTATCGGAACTTACCATAGCACCAGCAGCTATCTTATGACCACCACCATTACCATCCAGCTTCGCCGCTGCTTCCTTCATGGCAAAACCCAAATCGAGCCCCTCAGTTACAAGATGCTGATTTCCTCTGCAAGAAATATGGATTTCGTCATTTTTACGTACAAGAGAGAGCAATGGCTTCTCTCTATCAAAAATGAAGTTTGTGGCAATACCTCCAATTACGCCACCTAATGAAGAATTGCTACTATAGAAATAACGGAAACTTTTCTTTTCTTCAAAACCATCTTTCTCAAGTCGTAAAAGTTCATCTAAGATACTTTGCTTATATTCTTTTTCGAGTTTTATTGCTTCATCAAAAGCCTTTTTATCGCCCAGGCATATGGCAAGACCTAGACTGCGATCCCCTCCCTTTCCGCATGCATCAAGAAGGTCTGCAAAACGCTCCAATTCACACCGGAGCATGCTGGACTGATAACGTTTTCTGATAACCGTATCTAGAATGTTTTTTTCACAACCATTTTTTATCAATTTAAGAATTAAGAACGACTGAAGTTTTCTTTTATGACTGTCATCAAGTTCCTCTATTTTCACCGCTTCATCAAGATTCAACCGCCCTAACAACTCATGTATTCCTTCCTTGTCTCCTGAAAGACCTGTATAGTATGGATCAACCGAGTAATACAAAGCATCAAATAAGGAGTCGCCATAGAGTTTCATTCCAATATTTTGCTTCAAAAATCCTTTTTCCAAGGCTTCATCTAGAACAGTTTCGTTGTATCCTCTTATACTGCCTATATATTGTTTATCGCCAGTAGCACCTGCAATTGCAAGTGGTGCCAGATCTTCATTTCTTGAATTGAGGGCTTTTGCAACAGAATAACTCAAACTTGCACCACATGCCTCATAGTTTCCATTAATCCCACACAAATTTGCATTTATCTGAAGAACATCCTTACTAGTCTCTGACTTAAGATACTGATGATGATCAATAATAATTGCTTTACAATTTAATTGCTCTATGATTTCTATCTGCCCACTGCCCATATCAGAAAAAATAACCAATTCATTTTTCTCCTTACTTACACGTTCTAAGCCTTGTGTAAAAGGGTTTCTCATCAAAGTCGCATGAAAATCATACCCTTCACGAGAGAGAGCTTTACAGATGATACTAGCAGCAGTAATACCATCAGCATCATAATGAGAAACAACTCTAATTCTAGTAGATTTCGGCATTGATGAAATCATCTCTGCTGCTTTTTTACTTAGTTTTAGAATATCATCTGCCATGGTTAAAATTAAAACATATGCTATCTATAAAAAATAGGCCTAAATTCGTTTGCTATTCTATATTTCTTCTCATTCCGTGTAGATTTATCCATTATTTATTAATCACTCCTTAACGTCTAATACGCATGTCAAATTAAAAACTTTCCTTGTTCTAGTCTACTTTGCGATAAGCACCAAAAAAGTGTGTAATCCCCACGCAGGAACAAAGAACAAGGCGCAAGATGCAAGGAATCATAGCAAATATAAAATAAAAACACAATTTATATTTCTTTGATAAATCACTTTATTTACTCATTTACTTCTGTTACTGCTTACTGACCTCGTCAATCCAAGAGGAATACTTTTGATACAAAATCCAACAATACTTCCAATCACCCCTTTCTCAACTTAATAAATCATAACATCAATTCATAATTAGATGCGAGGGTCTTCTTTTTTCCATTCTCCTCACCCCATCCCTCACATCCCCTCTTCTCATTTGGAATATGGGAAAGATAAATTTCAGAAGGTTCAGTCTGAAAGTAGATGGAAACAAAATCACTTAGAAGTAGGGGTTGGTAGATACCAAATATCCCCAACACCACATCGATGATGAACACCAAATGCCCTCACCGACACCCTAAGCAATACAAAGTTTCTCATTCATAGTATATGAAGGTATTCTGGTAAAATTCCAAATTGAAAAAAGGACACTATGCATTAGTAACAACTTCTATTTATCTGGATTTGATTGGCAGAATACCAAAGATATTCTAGGTTCGGGTGAAGAATATCTCAAATAGATATAAAATCGCTAAGTTACAGTTTTTTTGCTCCTGTTAAATGTATTCTTGAGTAAATGAAGAAGCGTTATTGAAATGGACTCCTAAACGTCCTATTAAACAAATATTTTATTAGCTTATGGGAATTATACACTACCTATAAAGGAGGTAAAAGCATGATAAAGTATAAAAAAGAGGAGTATTGGGACAATCTTGCTCAAACTTTGAATGAGGACCAAACGTATATTGTTGGAATGGGCACTCAGCAAGCGATTATTAAGAGACTATCTGGAGAAAATGACCTGGGTGAAC
>CAZXHI010000044.1:0-6152 GCA_964640555.1 uncultured Thermoplasmatales archaeon
ATCTGCTGAAGTGTTTTTCTTGATGCTTTACCTTTACCACCAGCTATCGTAAAACCATATTCTTGAGGGCAGATGGCTTCTTTTAGGGCTCCGCAGGTGACAGTAGTAGTACCGCTAGAATGCCAATCAAATCCCAAAACACAAGAAAGAGACTGAAACCAAAACGGATCAGAAATCCTTCGGATGAATTCATCTTTACCATACTCGTATGACATCACTTCAATGATGCCTTTTGATAATAGTACCATTCTTTTAAATAACCATTTTGGTGCTTTACCACCGTGTAATGGAAGATTTGATACACCTGTTTTTGGCATATTTGCAGATATATAGTGAGATAACTAGATATAATATTTTCTAGGAGGTAAGTAAAAGTATTCTGTGGTTTTGATGACATGTTAAAAACGTTTTGAATACTTTTAATGACCCCTGTTTTACATATATAAACCAAAAACAACCTTCATAGAATTAGAATGACGTGAGATACGGGGGACATGCCAGCATCCCCTACGAGCTGGCATTTCTGCCAATATTAAAATTATGAGATTTACTCTATTCCTTCCATCCCATCCTCCTTCCTTTCCAATAACTCATCTAAAACCGCACCATATGACAGTCTTTTTTAATGACACAACATATATTGATGCTGGAAAATGAAACGACAACTAGCATCATTTGATATCTATATGGTAGTATTGGAGCTACAAGAGCTACTGGGAAGTTACATAGATAAAACATATCAGCTTACTCGTGACGAGTTATTAATTAGAGTTAATAATAGAAAAATCAAACAAAAAGAATCCATATTTGTCAGAAATGGCGAAATGATATGCACCACACAAAAAAAGTTTGAAACACCTTTGAAACCCACAACATTTGCCATGACTCTTCGCAAGTACATACTAAACGGGAGAATTACAGCGATAACGCAACATGAATTTGATAGAATAATTAATCTGAAAATAAGCAAGAAAGAAGGAGAGTACACCCTCATAATCGAGTTTTTCTCAGATGGAAATATGATCCTTGTAAACCCTGATGGAAAAATAATACTACCCTTAATCAAGAAACATTGGGCACATCGTACAATAAAATCTGGTAGTGATTATATGCCGCCGCCTGCCCAAATAAATCCTTTTAATTTATCTAAGGATGAATTCACAGATTTGCTAAAAAAAAGTGAAGCGGATTTGGTAAGAACACTGGCCGTAAATGTCAATCTAAGTGGAACATATGCTGAAGAGATATGCAAAAGATCTGGCATCGAGAGGAATACTAAAATTGATAAACTGACTGAACATGACATCGAAAAAGTTTTTATTGAATTGTCAAATTTTTTAGAGTTGTTTAAAAACAAAGAATTTCAACCAGTTTTAGTTAAAAAAGACGGTAAACCTATAGATATCTTACCGTTTGAATTTAAAAGCTATGAAAATGTGGATTTTGAGCAAGTAGAAGGATTTACTAAAAGCCTGCAAGAATTTATAAGCATTAAGAAAAAGACAAAAAAACAAGAGGAGAGTAATGCCGAGAAAAAACTTGGAAAATTAAATAGACAACTCTTACAGCAACAGGGGGCTGTTGACGAGTTGGGCGAAAAAATAAAACAGAAAAAAATAGAGGGGGAACTTATTTATCTAAACTTTAAGCAATGTGAAAATCTGTTAAATGAAATAACTGAGGTTTTAGAATATAAGGACAAAAAAGAAAAAATTGAAAAAATCAATGAGCAGGAATTGGTAAAAGAATTTGATCCAATGTCAAATATGCTGGTTGTCTATCTCCCAGATACCAAAGGAAATATCTCTGAGGTGAAGCTTGATTTCAGAAAAAGTGTTGCCGAGAATGCAGAGAAGGCATACAATGACAGTAAAAAATATCGCAACAAATTGGCTGGCGCACGGGACTCAATTGAGAAAACAAAAAGTCTGATAGAATCTGCTAAAAAGAAAGTTGTTGAAGAAAAAGAGAAAAAGAAGAATGTGGCAACTGGCAAAACTTTTTGGTTTGAAAGTTTTCGATGGTTCATTTCAAGTGATGGCAACATTGTCGTAGGTGGAAAGGATATCAAGAGCAACGACAAAGTTGTAAAAAAATATCTAAAGGATGGCGATAGATATGCTCACGCCGATATACATGGTGCTTCAAGTTGTATAGTGAAAAGAAAAGATATAGATAATAAAGATCTTCCAATATCTGAAAAAACTCTAGAAGAGACTTGCATTTTTTCAGCTTGTCATTCCAAAGCGTGGAAACAGTTTACCGAGGCTCAAGCATATTGGGTTCTCCCCGAACAGGTAAGTAAGACCCCTCAGAGTGGAGAATTCGTTCCAAAAGGCGCATTTATTATTCGTGGAAAAAGAAACTACTATAGATGTAAACTAGAATTTGCCGTTGGAGAAATAATGGTGGGTGAAACAAGAAAGATCATGGGTGGCCCTGTTGAGGCTGTGAAAAAAGGAGCTAGTAAATATATAGTTTTGATTCCAGGCGATATGAAGAAGAATGTCATTGCACACAAACTAGCAAAGGCGCTTGATGCCCCTGTTGATCAGGTAGATAGGGTTCTTCCAGCAGGTGGTGTAAATATTGTTGAAACAGTGGGTTTTGAACTAAGCATGAGAAAGGAGTAATACATGAAGGTAATTTTTAAGGATCTTAACCACGGTGAGATAAAACTAATGCCTGAGAATCTTGACGATATATGGCACCTATATAACATCATCGATGAAGAAGATATAGTTCGGGGCCTCACTTACAGAACTGAAGAAGGACAAGACGATAAAATCCGATCTAAAAAATCCGAAAAGAAACGTATGAAACTTGGAATCAGAGTAAAAGAGGTAAAATTTCATGAGTTTTCAGATCGTCTGCGCATACATGGAATTATAGAAGAAGGGCCTCAAGATCTTGGATCGTTTCACACCTTAAACATTAACGCCGATGCTATGGATAAGATTTCCATCGTAAAAAAAGAATGGAAGCATTATCAACTGGATCGAATAGACGAGGCTGTTAAACTTCGTAACCAATCCATATTAACATTTATATCACTAGATGAAGACACGGCCACTATTGCGATTTTAAGACAGAGTGGCATCCAATGGATCGCAGATATTGATTCCAAACGTTCAGGTAAAATGTATGAAAGCAAAGATACCGAGAAAGAGTATTTTGGCGAGATCATTTCAATTATAAGAACAAATAAAGACAAGGATGCACCTCTCGTTATAGTTGGGCCTGGTTTTACCAGGGAACATTTTGTGAAATATGGAAAAAACAGAGAACCCGCTCTTTTCGATAACTGTCTTGCGCATGGAACTGGTAATGCAGGCATGAATGGCGTTCAGGAGACAATAAAATCAGGCATAGTAGAGAATATTACAAAAGAAAACAGGGTGATATTTGAAACACAACTCATTGAAAAACTTTTTGAAGAGATAAAAAAGGACGGTTTAGCAACCTACGGGGAACAAGAGGTAAACAGAGCTTTGAACAATGGAGCAGTAGAGAGACTACTCATATCAGATGTGTTAGTCCGTGCCAAGAAAGGAGAAGATCTGCTCAGAATTGCAAAACAAAACAATAGTGAGTTTACTATCATAAATACAATGCACGAAGTAGGAAAAAAATTTGAGGGTCTAGGGGGTATTGGCGCCCTATTACGTTTCAAGATATAGATTTTGGAAAGCTTATATCATTCCTCGTCCGTAGCAGAGGTTTTTGTAAAATTCGCCGCAAGCACCGTTATAGTCGCCACCTAGTCCAGTTGGAGGAAAATCATCGTCACCATTTCCGTCTTCTTCTGGTTCCTCGATATTAAAAACGTAGTAAGTATAAGTAATCTTCAAATCAAAATTATTTCCTTTATCTTGAAAAAAACGAAGAATTTTAATTAGACGAGGGCGCAATTTTTCACCAGTTTGTACATTAACTGTAACATCAAAGGATGCTTCATTTTCATTGGGGAACCATTCGCTAACTATCTCCTTAGCTTCATCGTCATTTTCTGCCTCTACATAGTCGTCCGGCGGCCTATCATTCACGTTGAAAGAAAACGTCATGATTCCTTGTTTGGTGCTTGTTTTCTTTTCAGGTTCGGCTCCAGGCTTACCAATTTTTGCAGTTAAAGTATCTTCTCCTTTATTTAGCAGAAAACCTGAAGTATAGTCATCCGCCCATGTCAGTTGAAATTCGACTTTTGTCAAAATGCTTCCATCTGGAGCGGATATAGACTCAGATTCACTGTAGGATTTTTCGGCTTTTCCATCTATAACTGGCATATCGGTTGTCATTTCACTCCAAGTGATATCAAAGGTTTTTTTGTCAGAATCTGTAAATATATCTGTATCGTCCACATCAGCTGACGTATAGAAGGCAATTCCTATTGCCGCAACTATTAATATTACGACACCTACTATTAATATCAACTTGTCATTTTTTTTCAAGTTCATATATTCACCCTTATTTTTTATAAACCAAATTCTATTTTTCTATAATTATAAGTATATTTAATCCTTTATTAAGTTTTTTCATTTCTAACATTATACTAATCTTAATATATTAATAAGTAGAAACCCTTTATTAAATTTTGTGTTTTATATAATTTTGCTGATAGCCGTATATTCACAATAAATATTTTTGAAAAACATTAAAAATAGTGGATAATCTTACACGAAAAAACGTTATTTTTTATGCCTATCATTTACCACAGGAATACTGGTACCACACTTTACACATTTGCCATCCCTAATACCATTTAAACTAACAGAATAACCACATCGCTCAATACAAATATTCCCACAGTTTGGACATATCGTATTTTCATATTCCCCTCGAGGAACATTTCCCAGATAGGGATATAAAATACCAGATTCCTTTGCAATATCATATATTTTTAGCAGCGTTTCAATAGGTGTCACTGGAACATCAGTCATATTATAATCGGGATGAAAACGTGAAAAATGCACAGGCGTACTACTACCTAGTTTTTCAACGACCCATCTACAAAACTGTCTTACTTCATCAACAGAATCGTTATAGCTAGGAATAACAAGATAAGTTACCTCTAAATGTATGTCTAACTCTTTGGCAAGTTCACATGTCTTAAGTACTGGTTCTAAACGTGCCTTACATACTTTTTTATAAAAATCATCATTAAATGCCTTAACATCAACATTCATCGCATCCAAGAAAGGAGAAATTTCCCTCAAGGGATCCTCATTAATGTATCCATTGCTGACATAGACTGAATATAGACCTGCTTTTTTTGCAAGTTTTGCAGAATCAAAAGAAAACTCATGCCAAATAGTCGGTTCATTATATGTCCAAGCAATCCCCTGACATGCATATTCCCGTGCAAGTTCAATGGTTTGCTCCGGCGTAATTTCTTTAATACATGAACAGTTTGGCATAGCCATAGAAATACTGGAATTTTGACAATGTTTGCATTTAAAATTGCATCCAACAGTCCCAAGTGAAAATACATTTGTACCAGGATAAAAGTGATACAATGGCTTCTTTTCTATGGGGTCTGCAGCCATGGATGAACAGGAACCATATATTAGCGTGTATAATTTCCCATTTTCATTCTTACGCACCCCACATATTCCAAACATCCCTTCATCTATTTTACAATTATGGGAACAAAGACTGCATTGAACTTTTTTATTTCCGACTCCTTTCCAAAATCTGGCATCTTTCTTCATTACAAAATTTTAATACAAAACATGGGTTTATTAATCTTATCACCCAAGTAGCATCCCCTTCATGCTACGCAATAGACCACTACGAGGATACTGATCATTAATCTGCGGCTCCATATTTTTAAATTCTTCAAACTCATCGCCTGTTTTCAACATATGACGAGCGTAATAAAATGCTTCTTCAACAGAAATTTCCCCATCTTTGAAAAATTTAAATTTTGTTGGTCTACCAAAATCCATGATTCCTGGTCTAAAACCATCGGCTTCTCTAGTAGTAAGTCCTTCAAACCAGAGAAGGGAAAACAATGGTCCACGTGTAGTACTTGCATATCCTAATCTGAATTTACTAGCACCAGAGATCACAACTCTGCCAGAATCTGGAATACCAGATCGCAATAGGAAAAACGTCGGAAAATCATATATTGTTTTATCAGCAAAACCACCACT
>CAZXHI010000045.1:0-18699 GCA_964640555.1 uncultured Thermoplasmatales archaeon
TCGTATCGAAAGTGCACCATTTCCTCGAGTTTTCCATGGAACATTAGGATTTAATCTTACAAGTCGCGGATAACCTATTATATCGTAGTTTTCCTCAGTCAATTTATCTATAATGGTTCGTGCCACATAGGTTGTGCATCCACTACTTCTCGAATCTGTATCGTCGACTCCTATCCAGATAATTTCACTCCCGATATTATTATATATTAAGTTTTGCCTTATCTTTATCTACAAATGAATCGAACAGAGGTATTTAATAGCGTCAGAGGAATCTTGAACAATGCAGGGTTCTACGTCTCTGACATGTGCTCCATGCGTCCAGTAGGTTTTGATTTAGTTGCAAGAAGAGATAATTCGTTACTTATAATTAAAGTTTTGACAAATATTGATGCAATGTCGGAGGATGTTGCTAAAGAACTAAGAGTATTGTCAATACTTTTGAAAGGACATCCATTGTTGATTGGAGAACGAAGCGGGACGGGATTCCTTGAAAATGATGTGATTTATGATCGATTTTGGATTCAAGCCATCACTCCGGAGACTCTTGGAAACCACCTTCTTGAGGGAATTCCACTTAAAATATATGCGGGTCCTGGTGGTTCTTATGTCAATCTTGATAAAGAAAAACTTATAAAACTTAGACAAGAACAAAACATTTCCTTGGGCTCATTTGCGAGATCCGTTAAAGTTTCACGAAGAACAGTGAGAATGTATGAAGAGGGTATGAATGCACGTGTGGAAGTTGCATTAAGAATTGAAGAATTACTTGGTAGTAATGTTACTATATCTATGGATATTCTAAAAACTCAATCTCCCAAAAAGAAAGAAGTTGAGACAATTCGCGGAGAAACAGAGACGCTTAGGGAGTTTCAAAAGGAAATATTCACCATATTGAAACAAGTTGGATATGAGATAATCCCTATGGAACGTTGTCCTTTTGAGGCAGTGAGTAAGGATAAAGAGAAGATATTGTTGACTTGCGTCCATAAGTATGACAAAAAATTACTTAAGAAAGCGCAAATCATCAGCAGTATTTCCAAGATAGCAGAGAAACATGCAGTTCTCTTTACAGATAAAGAGGTCAATAAGACTAATATAGAGGGTACTCCCCTTATTGCTAAGAGAGAACTGAAGAAACTTAGAGATCCAGAGGAAATACTTGAGTTGATCATAGAGCGGATATGTGTAGATTGACCAAACTTTTATAAATAGGGTTGTCATTCCCGAGAACTACATTTCCATACTATATGGAGAAAATGGCATTAAAATAAACAAATTGGTATCTATGGCAGAAAAGAAAATAGTTGATTCGGTTGGAAAAGTCTTGGAAGAATCCAAGAAATTAGATAGAAAATTCAAGCAAAAGATAGATTTAGTGATAAATCTAAAAAACTTGGATCTTAGTATTCCCAAGAATCGTATTGATGAGGAAATTATCCTGCCTCACGGAAGGGGCAGTGAGGCAAAAGTAGCTCTTTTTGCAAGCGGTGAGCTTGCTCTTAAATCAAAGAAACATGTAGATTTGTTGATAAAACCTGAGGAGATTGAAGATTTTTCTACCAATAAAGGAAAGTTTAAGAAGGTAGCTGACTCACATCATTTCTTTATAGCAGAAGCACCTCTTATGCCTACAATTGGTAAAACTTTAGGTACTGTCTTAGGCCCAAGGGGTAAAATGCCTAAGCCTGTTCCTCAAAACGCAGATGTTTCAGGTTTGGTGAAAAATCTCCGTGGTACAGTTAAAGTACGATCTAAAAGTAATAAAACATTCCATACCATTGCAGGTGAGGAGACAATGTCCAAGGAAGATATTGCCGAGAATATATCTGCTATCATTAAACGACTGGAGAGTAAATTAGAACGTGGACGTATGAATATCGGCTCCGTCTATGTTAAGACTACCATGGGGCCTTCAGAGAGGATAATCTAGGGTGATCGTTGTGGCTCATGTTGCAGAATGGAAATATAAGGAAGTAGAAGAGATTACTGCTCTTTTAACAGGAAACAAGATTATAGGTATTGTTGAGATTGGCGGTATCCCTGCTCCTCAGATGCAACAAATGAGAAGTAATTTACATGGAGCTGCTTTTGTTCGTTCTTCAAAAAATTCTCTTATATTTAGGGCCTTTGACAATGCTGAGAAAAAAATGAAAGGTATAGCAGGTTTGAAAGATTCGATTACTGGTCAGACTGCGATTATTGCCACTGATATGAATCCTTTTAAACTCTATGGTCAAATTAAGGCCACAAGGACAATGGCCCCTGCAAAAGGTGGGGAGATTGTAAGTCATGATATAGAGGTTAAAGCAGGAGATACTCCATTTAAACCTGGACCTATTGTTGGAGAATTACAGAAAGTCGGTATTCCTGCGTCCATTCAGGATGGCAAGGTTGCCATTAAGACGGATAAGATTATTGTTCCTGCTGGGGAGAAGATACCCAAGGACGTGGCACAGATGCTCACGCGTCTTGAGATATATCCAATAGAGATAGGTATGTCTCTTCACGCAGTTTTTGAAGATGGAAACATATTCAAACCAGATGTCTTAGATATTGATCTTGACGAATTCATGTTAAAAATACAACAAGCTTCAAGCAATGCATTTAACCTTGCAGTAGAATCTGTATGGGCAAGTGAACTTACGATTAAACCTTTGCTTAATAAGGCATACAGCAATGCTTTCGCACTTGCTATGGAAAGCGGCATAATTACTAAGGATACAGTTGAGCATTTGGTTTCAAAGGCGCATAGATCTATGGTTGCAGTGGCATTACATGCACAGGATGCAATCGATGAGGATTTAAAGAAGATGATAACATAAAATAATGGAGGAAAAAAGAAATGGAATACATATACGGCGCGATGCTTCTTCATTCTGCAGGCAAAAAAATCACAGAAGAGAATATCAAAAAGGTTCTCACAGCTGCAGGCGTAAAGGCAGATGATGCAAGAATCAAGGCATTAACTGCATCCCTTGAGGGCGTAGACATTGAAGAGGCAATCAAAACCGCTGCAGTTCCGGTAGCTGCTGCACCAGCACAACCCGCAGCATCTGGAGACGAAGAAAAAAAGAAAGAAAAGAAGGAAAAGAAAGAAGAAAAGGAAGAAGTCTCCGAGGAAGAAGCCGCAGCAGGACTTGGCGCATTATTCGGCTAAAAATATCTTCATTTGTTCTTTCTGCATAGGGAGCTGCAAAACAAAAGAAATAATTCATTCTAAGTTTTGTGGATTTATTCACATTTGTTGAAAGAACGAACCTTTTCTCTTTTTTACAAATTTTTTACAACCTATAGAAAAATCATAAAGGTTTTTCAATGTGAATGTTTAACAAGTTAGATGAGAATTAGTTGAGGAGTGGGGGACGGGATGCATTAATAGGAGAAATGTACCTCTAAGTGGAAAGCAAGTACTCAAGGTTACCTCCCCGTTTGTTACCAGGTCCCCCAGTTTCCAAATGTTTTTTTAGATAAATAGTTTTCTCTCATTTCTCTACTTCCGTTGTGATTTGGAAATAACTGGAGTAACAGGACCCTCTAGATTATGATAAGAAAATTACGCTAATTCTATTATGGGCAAATGCTATCTTAGCTGAAATACTGCCCACCAACGCCAAGACTTGGATCGCCGAGAAGTATAAATTCCTCAATTGTGAAATAATCTCTGAAAACGTTGTTTATGTAATCATTTTGTGCCTGTGTAAGCATCTCTCCTGCTGTAACTCCCTCTTCATACGCTTTAAAGAAATGTACGTTCAGATAACCTGCACCGGCATAAACACCATCCTTGTCCACCCAAGTGTAAGCAGTTCTAGTGGAACCTACTGTTGCTATTGCACCTCCCTCTTCCTTTTTTACAAAACTCCATGCAAAACAGGTGTAGAAATTCGATGGGTCGTAATCGATTATTTTAAAGAATTTAAGAAATTTGATTTGTTTGGGATAATATTCTTCCAGATCTGTGATATTGAAATCCAGTTTTGCAGTAAGACATGCATCAAAGAATATGATGGGCAGTTTGTTTTGATTGCGCAGGTATTCGACAAATGGCGTGTAATAAAGAGGCTGTGCCAGACTCATTTTACGTTTAAGGGAATTTGCCTTATAGGTGCCCCATCCATGTTCAAACCCATGGCCTGAGTAACTAACAAATCCTACTCCCTTGGATATTGCTCTGTTAAATGTTATTGCGTTTAATTTATGTTTGGATGACCACAATTTGATATGTTCAAAATCTGGTAATTGTTGTGCTACTTTTCTATTTGTTATTTCGCCCTCATAGACAAATGGTAATGCACCCATACCAGGGGGAAATGTATCTCCACCGGCAAGTACCATTTTTTTGAACCAGAGTTGGTCATAAGCTGTATTTTCATAATTGATTATCTTATTTACAGCAATGTCTACCTCATCTTGATTTGTGCAAGCTAGACGACCTATGTGGACATCTGCATATAGATCGACACCATCAATGTTATCTGTCTCGGGTGGAAAACCGCTGCTATCTACTTCGCCAAATCGATTATTCTCGTTTGCATCCCAGCTGCAGAATTGATATTCAGAATCATAGATGTCCCCATAATACAAATCGGAGAGAATATCTGCTTCCCACCATGATGAATATGTAGTTCTTATCGGTAATTTTTTGACGCTTCCAACTAAAAGTACATAATGAGTATCCCATTCCTCAACGGCATGTTTGATGAAATATTTGATCTTTTCAGCGCTGTCCCTTCCAGAAAAATCTCCATAAATCTCTTCCAATGTTACAAGATTTGTTTCTATTCCGTAACTGTTTTTATGGGAAACTAAAGACGCTAGATTGCTATAAAATTCAGAAGGAGTTACAATAACAAGATCATAATTATCAGAATATTCCTCTTTTACTTCTGATCTTTCATAGGTTATATTTACTTTTATCTGAGTGGTATATTCAATAGATCTTTCTAATGGACTATATCTGACGGGATAGAGATGCATTGAAAGAAATAATACGTGTTCATTATCTTTGTTTAGCCCAGCTCCTGTATTATAGCTGCACCATTCACGTGGATATGGTTCGGAACTGCCATATATTTCCTGGTTTTTGGTTCTCTTCGTAGAAACTATTTCACCGTCGATTATTTGTTTAGATGGTACGGGTTCTATGTGTTTTTCAACAGTCATAGTTTTTGTTTTTGAAGGTGTAATTTCTACATTTGTTATCTTTGTTCCAGGTGTAAATTCATAGGTTTTTGAATAAAATGGCATCATGGGCGCTTCTTCATAGGCTATAAATGAATTTGTCTCCTGTACATTGACTTTTACATATTGTTCATTTTTGGTTACCATGGGTTCTGAAAAATCTTGAAAAAATGTTATTGTTTCACTGCCAGATTGAATTTTTTCTACATTTTCTGCTGCAGTGTGAATAATACCCGGTGAGACAGCAAGTCCAATGAAAAGGACGATTATTCCAAAAATAATTTTTTGTCTGCATCTATTTTTATTTGTCATATTTTCCCCCTGCTAAAAGCATCTGATTTAGTAATCGCATGGTTTTATATTTAAACATTCCTATTTTATTTTATCTAAATATTAAGCTATCATTATTTTATTGTGCGCGTAGGGTATAATTTTTGCAATTAGTTTGAGTATTATTCGTATCCACCTATCTTGAGACTTGGATCACCAAATAGTGCATGCGTTTCTACGATTTTGCAATCATATCTATCGGAATAGACTGGAAAATTATTCACGTAATCTGTTACTGTTTGTCCATATGTTTCTCCAAGAATGCCTAAGTTTTCTTCATTGTATAATCTAAAAAACTGTGTTTCAAACCATCCATCGGCACCTTCTATACAATCGGGTATATCGTTGGCATTGGCATCTCCAATGTTTACACCACCATATCCAGTGCTTCCCATAGATGCTATGGCACCACCTTTATTTACCTTCACAAAGACCCAACTCCAGCATTCAGGAACATAGGTTGTAAAATACCAGGCCTTTTTAGGATCCTTGAGAAAGTTGAGTGGTGTGACATCAAACTCGCTGTTATGACATCCGCCTACCATCAAGATGGGGTACATTCCTTTGTTTGAGAGTTTATACATGTCCTTATTATGGATGCCCTCAGTCCAATTTTTGTCGCAATTTTTATGCGTGCTCCATTGCTCAGGATTACCGTGCCCAACAAAATAAAGAAAACCTGCGCCATTGGAGATTTCATTTCGGATATTTTCAGTTGTAAGATTTCCAAGGGATGCCCACAGTTTTACGTGATTAAATTCCTCCATAAACTCCAGGGCCTTCTCGTTTGCTACTTCACCTTCATCATAGTTTGTTCCACTTTCATATTTCTTGTGAAATGTATCGCCACCAAATACAATCATGGTCTTAAACCAATCTGACCCATAGGCATTTTTTTCGTAATCAATTATCTTATCTACCATTGTTCTTACTTCAAAACTAAACATGCAGGCAAGTCTCCCAACGTATACATCCGGAATGAGATCAACGGTGTCTTCCATTGCATGAAATTCAGGATACGGCCATTCTCCATAAAGTCCATCACTATCGGTATCCCAACTTGAAAAATTACCTTCAGAATCGTAAATATCTGCATAGTAGAGATCGCTTATGAATTCCAGTTCTTCATAGGTTCCTCCTGTATCTGTCTCCAAATGGGTGTATCGTATAGGCATCTTTCTAAAATTCCCAACAAGCATTACATATGTTATGCCCCAGTTTTCCTTGGAGTCTCTAATAAAATATTTGATTTTCTCAGGGTTGTCTCTGCCTTGTACTGGAAAATAAACACTATTGTAGATATCTTTAAGCGACACTAGTTTTGTTTCTATTCCGTGACTGTTTTTATGGGTGACAAGAGGGTTAAGAAGAGTGGTGTACCGGTCGTAAGAAATTATAAGCAGATCATATTCATCAGGAAATACAAATAAATTTTCAGGTTCTTCATATGTAATTTCTAATTCGATGAATCTAACAAATTGGAGATAGTCTTTAATTGGATTGTATTTTATTGGGTTCAACTGTATTGTTAAAAATGTTGTATGTTCCTTGTTTCTGTTCAGTCCTCCTGCAAGTTTGTAGGAGTACCAACTCTCTGGAAATAATTGGTTGCTTTCGTAAATTTCATCATTTTTTTCTGGTTGTATTATTTTATTCTCATTGTTTTTTGGAATTGGTTTTGGTGCAGAAATAATTTTTTCGGGTAGTTTGATTTCATCTAAATCTGAAATTGTGCATTTGATGTCCTTAATGCGAGTACCCAGTGGAAACTCAAAGGTTTCTAATAAAATCGGTAAAACAGGTTCACCAATGTTTGTAATAAATGAATTAGCTTCTTTAAGATGGATGTTTACAAATTCTTTGCTAGTTTTTAATTCGGGTATTGAGAATTGCTGAGAAAATTCTAAGGTTTTGTTTGATGTTTCTATCTGGTTAAAATCAGATTTAATTTGAATGGCACTAATATTACTAGATATCAATGCAAATTGTAAAAATATTATTAAAATTGTAGATATTTTTCCTTTCTTCATATTTTATCCCCTTTAATATATTATTAACAATTTTTTGTTATAAAAGCTTTTCATTGGAAAATAGTATTTGTCTGTTGTCCACTAAAAAGGGAGCATGGGTTATTGGTATAACTTTCATTTCCTTCAAGATCTATCATACTCAAAATTCTCAGAACCAATGCAAAAATTATAAAGAGTATGCCTAATGGGGGATTTATAGCGTAAATTAATGTAAAAATTATTACTATGAACGGTTCTATGGCATAGTATAAAAAGTCTGCAAATTTTATTATTGCTGTAAAAATTGCAAGTAGTATTTCCCAGATGTTGAAGTCTCCATTAAGGTTTATGGGTATGCTTTCACCAAACTTTCCTTCAATTAGTGATACCATATTTGAAATAACTGTCTTGATTGCATGGTTTGCATTTCCTGACAAAGATTCGACTTTCAAAAATATCTCTTTGAAATTGTCTTTAGAATCACAGTTCAAATTAGAAAAAAGATGTTGTTTTTCATCTAGAAAATTCCTTGTTTTTTCAGCTTTTTCTAATGCATTCATTATCGGGCTGGCATGAACATTTTGTACGGCAGTTGCAGATGAAAACATAAGAAATGTGATACTAATCGTAAAAAAAATTAAACCCTTTTTATACAAATTTTTTACCATATTGTTATTCCTGTAGTCTCTTGTTGTTATATGGAATGCATTTCATGGACTTAAGTATTGTTGGAAAAATATTTATATGGTATATATTTTAATGGTACTTGATATCATGATTCATTGTGTCATAATGTTAAAATGGATCCAAACTACATCCATGAATCAAGACCCTTTTGTTCTGTTGATGCCATATCTGACAGTCCAAATGCCCCCTGGATATAATTTTCAATCATTTTTTTGTACCATTTTAGATCAATTTCAGCCGTATCTTTTAGGAGATCAATAGGATACATATAATCAATAGGTTTTACACCACTTTTCGATGGTTTTGTAATGCCTGGAAGTGGTCTTTTTGTCACTACAAAGTTAAGTTTTACACGACTTTTTATCGGGTAACCAAGAAGATCCCCTAATGCTTTAGAACGTTTTGCAAAAGTAGAATCCGACCCATCTTGATTTACTTTATATCTTTTTGCAGGTTGAACAGATTGTACAAGTGTTAAATCGCTTAAATCGACTTTTGATAAATCCAGTGTTGATACTATCTCTTTTGTGTTATTTCGTATACTATTCTTTACTGCTTTTCTCGCTTTTTCCTCATCGGTCCAACTTGGGTTTTCTTTAAGTACATTCATCATGATAGTTTTAAGTACCTTCCTTGCAATGTTTGCTTTATCAGATCCCTTGAAGTTATTTCCCTTTGCAATCATCTCAATTTTTCCATTTTTATTATCAAAAATAAGATAGTTTTTATGTTTTACAAATATCATTCCATCATGGATTTCTGGTTCTAATTCAAAATCTGGATAGTTCAGTTCGTTTTGCCATTTGATATTGCACTGCCCTATAGCGGATATGACCTCTTCTGGTTTAGTGAGCCAATTTTCTTCATCATCGTTAATGGTTATACCCAATGCTTTTGAAAATTCAGGTAGGTTTCCCGCTGAACGAGAGCATCCCATATAAAGCCCGTCTGTATCAGCATAAACTACACGTATACCTCTTTTTTCAAGATATTCTAGGGAATCAGCAAGTATCATCTGGCCTTTTGTAGTAATCGTGGCAGCACCCCATAGATTGAATTGTCTACCTGAAACGCTTGGGGCTGAAAGGATCCCATGAGTGCCAGCATTACGAGCGCCCTTTATGCTTTGATACATCATTTTCAGACGCTTCAGTTCTTCCTTGTTGCCCGTTTCTGTTACTTCCTTGAGTTCCTTTTTCGTCTTTGCAATCATGCTCATAATACCCGTCATAGCACAATTAACGACACCAGGTCTTTTATCTATCTTTACACCTAGCATGAATCCCTTATCTGCAAATGAATCTTCATCTGTAATTTTTCTCCACTGAATATCTCTGCTGTTGAGAAGCCTATCTGGTACTTTTTTTAGCCATATCCATGCATCGGGTTGCTCTGATTTGGATGCCAATTGTACAGTGTCTGCCCCTATATTCATGGCTTTTAGGATTGTTGGATACATTGCACCGACATCTGCTACTACGACGTACCACCATGGGATAAAATGAGAATTTGCGTCTTTATCGGGTTTTATGGTCATACCACCGGGCATATGATAATTCAATCGTTCATCAGGATCTTTTGCCCTTTCATTATAAATCACATAAGGATCTTCCATCCATCTGGGCATTTCATCTCCATATTTTACAACCCGGACAAATTCTTTAGATAGTTGTTCTTTTGTTTTTTTTGCTTTTCTTACTATTTCTTCACTTGTGCCACATTCTTTAAAATCTCGTAATAAGACTTGTGAAATAGACATAACTCTACAGATGGGTGGCATTATTTTTTTTTGTACTGCACCTCTGATAAGAGACATGTGGTCCCACATGTTAACTGCGCCAGAAGAAAGAAGCATATCAAAAGACATTCCTGTGGTAAATGCGAGAGGTAATGCCTGTTGGATAAGATTCAGTGTTACGCCTAACTGCTCTTGAACATCATGTTTGTTGTATTTCAGTGTCCTGTCATCTAGTTTTATCTGAGTATGGGCCAGAATTAGGCGATCCTTTATGTGTATGCCAAGGAATGGTGCGACTGCTTTCAAGCTAAACTCGTTTAAAAATGAATAGAATTTTCTTACTCCTAGGTATGTGTCGAGATTGCAAGGATAAAACTGCACTGCTTCTGACTGGGTGCCAAAATGAAATGATTTATCCACTCTGCTATACTTTCGTACAAAACTCTGAAATGTTTTTTTCTGTTCATCTGACAAGTTCCCCTGATGATTCTTTAGAATCCAGTTTAACCTATTATAAATGTGAAGATTATCAAAACCTGCAATGTTATGTCCAGAGATAACGTCATAATTCATTGTCATTTTACAGAATGAATAAAGATTTTCTATCTCCTCGTCAACATTCCTTGAAACAACTTGTTTCACATCCATATCTTCCCAGTTGGTGGGACAGTCTATAATATCAAAACTGAATTCTTCTGTTTCTAAATTTTTTTCAGATTCAAAAATGATGTCAAAATCTGAGTAACCTATCATATCGATAGGGATGTTGATTTTCCCTGTCTCATACTGCGTGGTTTCAATATCGTAAACTAAGACCTTGAGTTTCTTTTTCTCACCATTTGTATCAAAAATCCATGTTTTCCCATCGGCTTCAAGATCAACAAGAGCTCTTTGTTGATATGGTATGTCGTGTTCAGCAGTATAAAAACCATAGTTGAAAAAGAGATGATTCGTTACTTCAGGGACAAAATATGATTTTTTGGTATAAACCTTGAAAATCTTTCTATTTTCGTTGAAATCCCTGAAACTTCTATAGTCCTCAATTTCACCTATTCTTTCTATTTTTGAAAGAATATTTTCCTCTGATGTATTCTCCTCTAATTTTTTCGAAAGATCTTTCCTAGCAGATTCGATGTTTCTTTCCTTCGGGCAAAAAGCCAAGAAATATGGCTGATGATAATCAGAGATTCTTTTCGGTGCTTTTCCATGTAGATAAAGGTACTCTGGTGAAATGCCAAGTAACATATCGCTCATAATTGTTTAGTCCCCACGCGGTTATATATCCCTCAATACATTGTCCATACTTAAATTATTAGAATTAATCTTATATTTGGTTAACATATCTCTTCTATCTGGTTTTTATGACTACGCAAATAGTGTATTCAAAAGAGTTTCTTAAACACGACAATGCTGCTCATCCTGAAAATGCACAAAGATTAGTTGTAATGATGAATGAAATAAAAAAAGCACCTTTTTACAAAGAACTAGAATTTGTTGAACCAGCGCTTTTATCCGAAGAGATGCTCCATGGCGTACATTCAGATGAGATGGTTTGGAAAATCAAAGAAATGAGCTCTCATGATGAATCTTGGGTGGATATGGATACATATGTCTGTAAATCAGATTATGAAACTGCAAGGCTTGCTGCAGGAGGTGTAGTTAAACTTGCTAAAAATGTACTTGGAGGAAAGGCGGATAACGCATTTGGTTTGGTAAGACCACCAGGCCATCATGCAACAAGTACTAGATCTATGGGTTTCTGCCTTTTCAATAACATAGCAATAGCAGCAAATGAAATCTCAAAAAAAGGAAAACGGGTATTGGTCTTTGATTTAGACGTCCATCATGGAAATGGAACACAAGATATTTTTTATGGTCGAAAGGACGTTTTATATCAATCATTTCACTTATCTCCACATTATCCTGGAACTGGGGATATTGAAGAAATGGGAGTAGGGGTCGGAAAAGGATATACTATAAATGCACCTCTTTCTCATGGAAATGGTGAGGTTGCCGTATCAAAGTTACTAGATGAGATTTTTATGCCAATCGCTCGTAATTTCAAACCGGATATAATACTAGTTTCTTCAGGTTTCGATTCCCATCATTTGGATCCACTGGGTGGGCTGAAATTATCATCCAATTTCTTTGGGGAGATTATCTCCAGACTTCAAAATGTTCAATCTAAAATCGTTTGTACATTGGAAGGGGGGTATAATCTGGACTGGATAGGAAAATGTTTACTCTCTCAAATTGGACAAATGATGTATCATCCTGTGAAATTTGATGATCCTGTAAGTGAAGATATAAATGTGGGCGAGGTTATAGAAAAAATTAGAAATGAAATGGAAAAATATTGGAAAATATAAGAATTTAGTCGAAGATCATTCCCATGCCTGAAGCCGCGGAATCTTCCTGCTCCTCAATCTTTTTGTTGATTTCTTCAGCCTTTTTTTTGCTTAGTTTTTTAAATTTCAACTCTTTGGCTAGTTCCTCAGCCTTCTTTAAACCTTCTTTGCTTCCCTCAATTTTAACATAGAAGACGTTTTCTTTTATGTCTAAGGAGCTTGAATCTCTGGTGAGTATGCTTTGTCTACTTACAAGATCATCCCTAATCATTTTGTCGATTTCGCCTACATTTTCAGACTTGACTTCAAAGATAATATATGTCACTTTTAATCACCTTTACCTTGCGATGTAATAAAATGCCATATATAAAACTAATCTATCTTCAAAATCCTTCCATTTTCGTCAATTTCCTTCTTTCTTATCCTCGATGAGCTTATAGGCGCTCCATCATTTGCTAAAACAAAAGGAATTTGTACTATTTTCAAGGGTTTTTCCCCGTTTTGTCTACGTTTATTGTTTATCTCCTCTGCAGTACATTTTGTTTCAGGGGATATAACAATGGCATCAAACTCATCTCTTATTGATGGGCCATATTTATCTTTAATTGGTTTTATTGTAGCACGATTGATATATCCTTTTTTCAATAGATATTGTTTGATTGCTTTCTTTCTCTCTTCAAATGATTTTATATTTCCTTTAGTTTTTGGTATTTCTCCTGTTGTGATTCCTATAAAAACAGATCCTTGCTTTCCTGCGGTTTGGAATGCTTTGTTGATTAGTAGTTCATGTCCTTTATGCAATGTATCAAATGTTCCACCTATACAAACTCTCATACGATAGATGTATTGATCCATTCTTAAAAAATAGTGTGATTGATTATTGTTTTTTCAGAATTCAATTGTGGGTCGTGAGAAAACTATAAATTCTGTTATAGTATTTATTTATGTTTGAGAGGATGGGAAAATGCGATTAAAGGCTCTAACGGTATTAGTAATGTTATGTTTTTTGATTACAGTTAATTTTGTGATCATGTTTTCTAATGAAGGATGTGGGGACAGTGGAAATGAGATATATGTGGACAGTTCCCATTATGGATATAGTGACGGTTCGGCAGAAAAACCGTATGATAGTATACAATATGCTATAGATGTTGCAGATGAAGGGGACACTATCTATGTTTTTGGTGGTACATATGATGAGCCCCTCGTCATAAATAAGAAAATTAAACTTTGGGGAAGTATTGAAGGTGGAGAGACTGTCGTTGATACTAGATTAGATGAAAGATATACCGTAGAAATAACTGCCGATCATGCAGAGATGCAGGATTTTACAATTAGTGACAGTGGAGGCTATAAAACTTCTCCTATTGGTGCCCTCATATGCATAAAATCAAATAATGCTGTTGTTCAAGGAAATTGTATTAACAATACCAATAGCTGGGGCATATATGTGGATTCTACTGCAAGTGGAAGTGTTGTTAGCGGTAATATGATCAACAATACAAAAAGAGGCATTAATGTTTATTCTTCTAGTACTAACGATATTTTCAACAATAATATTTCAAATTGTTCAGAATATGCTATACAAGTGACCTCATCGTCAAACAATAGGCTATATAGCAACTATCTCAGTAATAGCGGCCATGGAATGTATGTACAGGAGTGTAGCGATATCAACATCAGCGATAACACTGTCACCGCTATAAATTATTATGGAATTTACCTGTATCAGAGCACCGGCATCGTCAAAAACAACGTTATAATCAACAATGAAGCCGATGGTATATATTTGAGTTCTTATAATTGCGAAATTTTTGACAATATTTTGGATGCTAATCAGAGAGGTATCACTTTGGTTGGTTCCAATAATGAAATAAGAAATAATGATCTATCTAATTCAAGTGGATCTGGGATTTATGCTTACTCAAGTAGTGAGGGCAATATCATATATCTGAATCGATTTGTAGATAATGGCAAAACTGTTCAGGGAGGTGGCAATAATCAATGGTTCTATGAAAATCAAGGAAATTATTGGAGTGATTACAGCAATATTGACCGGGATCTTGATGGAATTGGAGACGTGCCCTATATAGTAACTGAGGGAAGCAATCAAGACAATTATCCTTTGGGTTATTTTTTGAAACCTCCCAAAAAACCATCCAATCCAGATCCTGAAGATTCCGAAGCAGGGGTAGGATTGAAAATCACTTTACGGGTGAGAATTGAAGATGTGGATAGTGATAAATTAACCGTGTATTTTTATAATGCTAGAACGGATGATCTGATAGATGTTGTTAAAAGAGTTCCGAGTGGTGGTACGGCAGAGTGTTCATTTACTTTAGGATTTAATACTACATTTGCATGGTATGCGATAGTAAATGATAGTCTGTTGGAAAACCAGTCAGATCCATGGTTTTTTACGACTAAGGCTACTCCTCCTGATAATAAACCACCAACAGCTGATGCTGGCGGACCGTATTCTACAGGAGCTGGTCAAACCATTACCTTTGATGGATCAGGTAGTTATGATCCTGATGGGAATATCGATTTTTATAGATGGAATTTTGGTGATGAAACAAGTAAAATCCTTGCAGAATCACCAGATCATATTTATTCTAATCCTGGTACCTATGAGGTGACTCTAACTGTTATAGATAATGATGGAACGACTGATACAGATATAATAAACATTGCAATTGGGGACTATGTAAATCAAAAACCTACTGCCAATCCTGGCGGACCATATTCAGGCGACACTGGTGAATTAGTCAATTTTTATGGTTCTGGTAGCTATGATTCTGATGGAACGATAACGGACTATACATGGACTTTTGGAGACAATACAACAGGATATGGTATGGAAACCACACATGTATATTCAAAAGCTGGGACATATTCAGTTGGGTTAACAGTAACTGACGACGAGGGCGATACTGATGTAAAATCGACAATTATCACTGTTGAAGAAGTAGCTAATGGACTACCCGGTTTTGAACTTATTTTCATTATTTTTGCAGCGGCGATTGTTCTAATGTGGCGAAGAAACAAAAAACTATAAGAAAATCTAAGCAGATTTTCTTATACTTATGTTTTTTATTTTAAGTCTGTTTAGTGAGTGTAGTGAAAAGTACGGATTGTCGCCATTTATCGGCGTAAATAATGCAGATTAAATATCTGTGATATATACGAAATTACATCTGTTGTTATACATATGTTATACAATTGTTATACAAAAATTATTAACGATTTTGCCCTAGTAATTTCATTTTTATGCGGGTCAACAGTGGTGTTTTTGCAGCGGCTATGACTGTCTGAGCCCGTAATTGATCTTGTAAAAATAGTTTATCGTCTTTTAAATCACATACGTTTTGATCTAGTCTACTTATGTTATCATTCAGGTGTTTTACCTCCTGTTTTAGTGGTGTCACTTCTGTGTTATATAGGGTGTTATACACTTCGTTATACGTGTCTTCGTTTGTGTCTATGTTCTCCGTTAAGTTATCCTGTTTACCATCGTTTAAATACTGTATAACAGCATTCCGGATAAGTTCACTATTTGGTAGTTCATGGTTGTCAATTTTGTTATATATCTCCACGCTAAAACGGGTGGCCATTAGCTTACTTTTACCTATGCAATCACCTTCATTTTTTGTATAACACGTGTTATACACATGTTATACATAAATGTTTCATTGATATGACAATGTTATACAATTGTATAATAAACTGTATAACAAAATGATTAGAATGATGTTTTCACACTGTTGATTTGCCCAATGACAGATAAAACGTATTTTTAGATTTTACATTTGTGTTTGTAAAAATATCTGTTATGCCCCAATATGTTCGGATGCAATTCTAATCATCGCTAAATTTTCCCAATGGGTGAAAAAATATTCGAAAAGCCGATGGAGAGATTTGAACTCTCGGCCTGCTGATTACAAGTCAGCCGCTCTACCGGTCTAAGCTACATCGGCGTATTTTTTCTTACCGTAATATCTAGTCCTATATAAAATTCTCTTGGTGCATATGTCTTGATCTTTCTTACATTTAGATTTTTCAGAACAACTCTGTTTTCCTTTGCTGTTTTTTTCAACTTATTGATTCTCTCATGTATTTTTTCCTCCTTTTGAATGTCATAATAATGAATTACGCCGTTGTTACCGATGATTTCTAATGCATTGGTAAAAAACGAATGTGCAGAAAATGGTAGATTCATTATAACACGATCTACTTTTGCATTTTTTTGATTTAGAATTCTATAAACCCCCTTAGCATCCGCATGAATAACTTCAATTTTATCAAGGACATTATTATTTTTTATGTTTTGTTTTGCAAATTTTACCGCATATTCATTCTTATCTATTGCGTATACAATTTTAGGACTAGAGTATTTCGCAATCATAATTGAAAAAGGTGCCACTCCTGCAAACATGTCAACAATTGTTTCATCCTGTTTTACGAGGGTTGCAACTCGTTTTCTTTCTGTAGCAAGTGTTGGAGAAAAATATGTTTTTTTCACATCTACATTAAATGTTAAGCCGTATTCCTTATGGGTTGTTTTGGTACGGTTTTCCCCAGCAATTACATTTATATCACGTATTCTAAATTCTCCCGATACAGGTTGAATTAGGCAGACTGTTTTTATGTTTTTATTTGTTTTTAATAAGGATTCTCCTACCTCTTTTTGATATTTTAGTAGGTTCCCTACCAACTTTATTAAGATTATATTTCCAATTATATTATATGATGTTGGTAGTTCATGCCGTAGATTGTCTGGAATCGCTACTATTTCTTTGTATGATTTAGGTTTTTTTTCCCTTTTTTCAAATTCTCTTTCTATGGTTGTGTAAGAATTAAGCTCTTTTGATATTTCCTTTACGGGGAAGTAGATAAAAGAATCGTCTTTACTTATCTTCAGATCAGTTCTAAGTATGTTGTTTTCAGAAAGATATTTACGTACTTTTTCTGCTTGTTTTAGCCTTGCTTGTACTCCAATTGCCGTTTCAATACCCATGTTCAATATACAATATATCTATATTATAATTAATAATTTAGGTTAAAAAATGATAGATAGTCCCGCCTCCCGGATTTGAACCGGGGACCTGCCGGTAACGGCCATAGAGTCTACAGCCGGCCGCTCCAGCCAGACTGAGCTAAGGCGGGAAAGCAAAGCCAGAATGGAGTAGATATATATATCATTTAAGGTTTATACTGAGTGTTATTTCTATGAAGTTTGGGATAGTTGTTTGTCCAAGATGCAAAAAAGCTAAAGTCGTAGATTTATTTTGTAAAACTACTAAATGTCATAGATGTGGCAAGGTTCTTAAGTTAGAAAAGCTTAAAATACTGTATGAGACTGATTCTGAACATAAGGTGCGACAAGCTCTGGGTTTGGTTAACGCTGAAATGGATGGCAGGCTTGAGGAATTTAAAGGGATACTGCGAAAATCAATGCGTTGAGTTGTTTTTCACAATCTTTTAAAGATACTTTAAAGAATAACAAATTTTATTAATAAAACGTGAGATATGCTTTTTGGAGTGAACTATTTGAGTAGTATAAAACGTATAATTCTTGATGTTCTTAAGCCACATTCACCGTCAATTTTGGAAGTGGCTGATCGATTGGGTGATTTAGAAGGAGTTTCTGGTGTAAACATTTCTCTTGAAGAAGTTGATGCTGAAACAGACAGTATTAAGATAACAATTGAAGGTAGCAATATAGACTATGAAAAAGTTGAGAGAGTGTTGTCGGAATGTGGCGCTTCAATACATTCTATAGATGGAGTATCCGCTGGGATTAAACTTATAGAAGAGGTTAACACCCCTCAAGATCGGTGATAAGTCAAAATCTAGATTTTTTCTCCTTCTCTGATGACATCTACTGTAGTCACAAGATTGTCTAGTGAAGTCGTCTATACATTATGATTTTCTTAACAACGAAATGAAAAGATTTTTGCAGATTATTGTAGAATCAATGGAAAGATGTTGATAGAATGCAAGTGTGTTTTATTGGGGCTCTGGGGTTGAATTGATCTAAAAAAAGTTGCTAAAAAAGGTAAATGAATAAGCAGGTGATGTATTAGGTGAAGTACTATCTATATCTGTTGACAGGATAAGGAAAAACGTAACTTATATAAACAAGGTAGGTATTTACGGTGAAATGAGGGTCCGGTGAGGACACGGATGTGAAAGTTCATAAATATGTTAGTCATAATTATGACTTTCCATGTCGATTCACGGTGTGGATTGATACGTGTAAACACTGGGTGTTCATGTGAAAGTAGGATAAAAATATAAGGAGGAAGAAAGAAATGAAAAAAGAAGGAAGAAAAAAGATAATGCCAGTATTGTTGACACTAATCTTGGTTTTGTCAATGATCACATTCTTTCCACCAATGCAAGT
>CAZXHI010000046.1:0-13931 GCA_964640555.1 uncultured Thermoplasmatales archaeon
TCGATGATTTTGCGTCCCAGAGAATCAATACTGAGAGTCGAACCTTATTACCATGTGGAGCGTGACCGCCGAGGCTAACAAAGTTAGCCGAGCATGCCACCAGTCTATTTGACTGGTGGTGCGGGCACGCAATTTGACAAATCCGCCTGTATTCAGAATTTTACTATATCAGTCAATTCATTTCTCATGGTGGATTATAGCCTTTTTCATTGATCGACTAGTTTTTCAAAGCGATCGATATTGAATAAAGAACAAATTATAAATACCAACGATGCAATAATACATTACATTAGTAATTGTTAAACATTACTATAAAGAGTATGATGATGGATGGTTGATGCTAGATGGTAAATAGGAATTTAAAGAAAAAAATTATCGGGTCAATAATTTCGTTGATGTTTCTGGTCATGATTTTTCTTGTTCTTATTCCACCAGCGACGGCAGTGAAATTGGATCCCGGTATCCCTGATGATTCATCAGTTAACACTGGAACTACAATTATCTTTACTGGTGTCAATCTTACTATACGCGGGGAGGAAAAAATTCCAGTAGATCTTCTTAATTTTTCAATTTTTAATAATGCAAATGATCAATGTGTTGCATTTGTAACGTTTTTTGTTGATGGATCTGAAATTGAAGATTATCCATCAAATAAATTCTTGGTGACAAATACAACGGTTATCAGTGATGACTGGTATACCTATGGCTATGGTTATGGATATGACGAATATGGGGGAGATTCTCAGTACTTTGGTTATGGATACGGTTACGGATATGGTGAAGATGGATATAGTGATATAACGTTTTTGTATGACATTGAATACACAACACATACAACCGGTACTTTTTATGCTAGACTTTTTGTAAATTCAACATCTTATACATACGAATCCGATGAATCAACCACGTTCTCTGTTTCCTCAGCTGGGGGCGGAGGAGGTGGAGGGGGCACTCCAGTGGAAGAAGCGGGTGAGAGCGAGGCTTCAAGTGAAGTAATGACCACTATAGAGGATCTATACGATGTCATTTTAGAGGAACCTTTCAATGCTTCTGATACTGATGGCGATGGCATCCTAGATTCGTTTATCGATCCAAATGGAATACTCACCTTAATCCACACTGCCAACATTAGCGGAAATCCCTGTTTCCTAATATCTGTGGACGAGGATGGAATCCCTGAGTTCTTCTGGGATCCTACGGGAGATAACATAACTACAATATATCATAATGTTGGAATTATCACTGATTCTGAAATCAACGCAGCTGATAAAATTGTAGTAATAACAGTTAGGGTTGAAAAAGCAAATTGGACCTACATTGAAATTACTGACCCATATCCCAAAGCATCGAAGCCTATCATATTAGCATCAGATGGTAGATCTATTTCATCAGATCTAATCTGGCGCGAGGACAATGTGATAAAAATTCTTGACGATCCAACTGTTCAATACTTACTGGTATACGCCTACGAACCACAAGATATCCTGCTTAATGTCAGCTTGGATCTCTCTGCTAATTCAATTAATCTTGGGGATGATGTGAATGCTTTAATCAAAATTAGAAATATGGGGGAACTCAAAATTATTAATGGAAGAGTAGCTTATACGCTTTCAAAGAATGGTGCCACTATTTGGTATGAGGGGGATGGGCTGTTACTTATCGAAGAGTTCACTGCAAATAGAACTATAACGACCAAGGAATTAAGTTACGGAGAATACATCTTTGAGGTTACATATAATTACGGCGATGGGCAAGTGTCAAGGGCAAATGCAGTATTTATAATCGAACCTGAAACACCATTAGAAGGAGTTCCATTTGTCTTGATAATCATTGGACTAATTGTATCTGTATCGATTCTCGTGATAGTGTTTCTGTTTAAGGCTAAATTCCTCGAAATAATATGGGAGGATAAAAGGAAAAAATAAGGTATATTGAAGTACAATATATGTTGAATAATAAATTCGAGAAAAACAGACGAATGTAAATAGCTTATAAAAAATTAATATGAAATTTATGGAAAGTTAAAGAAGGTTGTGAAAGGAGGAAAGATATGTCAAAAATTATGGTCGTAGATGATGAGCAGGATTTGAGAGAGATGATAAGCCTCATGATGGAAAAAGAAGGATATGAAATTGAGGAAGCTAAAGACGGTTCTGATTTTCTTAACAAGATTGATGAGTTCCAACCTGATTTAGTCACTTTGGATGTGATGATGCCGGGATTGACGACAAAGGATATTCTTGAGCAACTGAAAGAAAAGCAAACAAACCCTAAAATTATATTATTATCGGTCGTTCAATTCTTGGAGGCGGAAAAGAACAAAATCTTTGCAATGGGTAATATTGTTGATTACATAACCAAACCGTTTGACTTAAGCGAATTTATCGAGACTGTTAAAAAACACATATCAAAAAAACCTGTGAAATTTGTTGAGATGCATGAATCAAAAATATGTTGAGATAAACTATTGGAAGGAGATACATGGGGATGTAGCAAAAATATTAGGAGATCTGAATGGTATTGTGCTGCTAATCCATAACTCTATTATGTTTAAGCATATTATTGATATTTTAAATAGAATTAAGAGTAATCAGCCTTCGAATGTTTTATATATTTCACTAATTAGGAGTCAGGGATATATAAAATCTACATTGGATATTCAACCTCTAGAACAAAAGACGATATCAATCATCGACTGTGTTTCAGGTTATGCATTTCCTGACAAGGACGACACTGATGGGATGCTGTATCATAAACCCCCTCAAAATCTACATGAATTAAAACAGATTATTAATTATGGAATCGATCAGTATAACCCAAATATTGTTGTATTAGATTCATTATCTCATTTCATAAATTTTTCAAAAACAGCCGACGAGGAATTAAACAGCCTCTATGAATTTCTAAATATGTTAAAGAATAACTCACTTAATGATACTCAGATGACTTTTGTTTTATTATATGACGATAAACTGAGTTTATTGAAGAATCTACCAAAAAAAATCGTTGATCTGATTCTTAAAATTGAGGTAGTTGAAGAAGAGTCTGGAACTTTAATGGATAAACTAGAAGCGAACGTAATGTTTGATATTAAATAAATCATAGTACTCTTTGCATAAGGTTGATAGGGGAGAAAATGTATTGTCATTACTTCTGTTGTTGAGTTTCATTGAACTGGCAAGTAAGAACTTTGTTGTTGATTGATTTTTCACATCCTTATATGGTCTCTTATTGAGTAAACGTAGTCGTCTATTTTTTAATAAATAATTTGAAATGAATTATCAGTATCAGTATTAATTTTCATCTTATCTGTTCTACAGATTTTATTTTTTGTGTAATAATAGTGAAATTGTTGTGTAAGTTTAATAAATTAGTAACAATTACGTAATTGTATTGTAATTGTATTGAGGAGACGGAAATATGGCTTGCATCTTGTATAAAGATTTTTCTAGAGGATGTATTGTAAAGTTTAAAGATCTTCTCAAAGTTAGTAACTATGATGTCTGTCAATCACAAGATGGATATAAAAAATGTCCTTTTTACAGAGTTATAGATGAACCAGATGCTTGTTGCAAGTATACTGAAGAATGCATAAATTTATGTCTTAACAATACTGGTGGTTCTGTACCATATAAATCAATGGTGCAAGTTGGTGAATCTTATTGTTTTTCCGATAATAATGTAAATTGTGTTGTATATAAACTTAGAGAAGAAGGTAAAGATGTACCAATAGATATATCGCCAGATGATAGTAAAATTGAAATGGAAATATAAAAATTACTTTTTTTGAAAGAAATTATTACACAAATCATCGACTTAGGACATTCAATAGTATTATTTTTGTTAAGAATTTTTCCTAGCCAGCTTAGGGTTTAAATCCCCGCCTTTTACAGGCTGTCCAGCAATTAGAAATGATGGATAGATTAAACAAGTATTAAACAAACTGGTTGAAGAATTTTACATAACATCCAAAAATATACCTTTTTTGTTGTTTATCTTTTGCAACTCGATCCATATTTTCTTCAAGTTACTTGCTGTGCATACAAGGTTGAATTCTGTTTTCACTGTCTCGATACTTCTTGTGAGGAATGCTCGCATTCCTTTATTTTCTTTGATATCTCCAAATACTGGTTCTACGGTTATAGCTCTTAATTTGTAGATTTCTTTTCCTTTCTTTGTATTCATTTTTTCATTCATTGCATCACGTTCTCTTTCATAAGGGAACGATTTGATGTATCTTATCCCTTTTCTTTGCTTCGTACACATTTTTTGATGAATGCAAATCTTACATTCTTGTCCTCTATATATTTGTGTAGTCTTCTTTTTGTATTTATCATAGCGTTCTCCAAGAAATGTTACAGATTTACCATCTGGACAAATATATCTATCGTTAACCGGATCATATGTGAAATGTTTTTTACCATAGGGATAATCTTCTTTCTTTTCATTAAAAGGGATGTATCCATCGATTTTTTTATCATCTAAAAATTTTATATTGCTACTTTCATAATAACCATTGTCAAAACTCCATGGGATTTTTTCAGGCAACGGTCCAATGTTTTCTTCTACCTGAAGAATTTGAGGTTGTAACTGCTCTACATCAATCTCCTCGTTACAAACATCATTTGCAAGAATGAAGTTTTTTTTATCCACAGTGATTTGAACATTATATGAAGCTTCGATTCTTCCTTTTTTGTTTTTCATAAATCGACTTTCAGGATCGGTTACATTAACTTTCTTTAGTTCATGTTCTTTTAGCTCTTGATATGCTTGATTAAGCTTATCGTGGATATTGTCCTTAAAGAGATTACCATCTTTCTTCATTTTTTCAATATAGTGTTTTACTGCTTTCTGTATCTTCTTTCTGCTTTTATTAGGGAGTTGATCGCTGCCTCTCATATCTTTAAACATTTCATCCTCAATATCATCCTGCTTTGCCCATTCTTCAAGTTCATCATCAATAAATCTCAACAAAAATTCCAATTCCTCTTTTGTAAGAACTCTTCTATTTGCAGCATTAGCTTTCTGCTTGCTGCCATCTGTAGAAAGATGAGAAAGATCAATCATTCCTTCACTCCTTGCAAGAGTAACAGTATGTTTAAAAACCTCCTTGACAAGATCAGGATTGTTCTTACGGAAATCACTTATAGTTCTAAAATCAGGAGTGAGTTTCTCGGCTAAATACATGTAGACGATGTTTTCACGAGCATTTCGTGAAAGTTTGCGTGAGGAACGGATTTTATCAAGGACACCCATGACAAGAAGTTTCAAAAGGATACGAGGATGATATGCAGGATGGCCTGGACCATTATATCTAATATCAAATGAACTGAAATCCAGGGATTCAATAAGACTTTCAACAAGGATGCAAATATGATCCTCTGAGATTAAATCTTCAATACTTGGAGGTAACAACCAAGATTGTTCTTTAAAAGAATGAATGTAAACCATAACTATCCCACCTCTATAAAATCTATAATATCCTGAAGGATATCAAAGCATATAAAACTAATGAATTATCGGACAGCCTGTTCATGCCGGGGAGTATTTCACGATCAAAATCAAATGTGACATTCATGACATTTCTTCTGTTGAAGTTATGCTTTTAGAAATTCGACAAATACAATCCTTTGCCTCTATAACTTACTGATGAATATCCAATAAAAAATGTATCAAGGATTTCTAGATAATTCAACTTTCGCCGTCTTTGATTCAGATTGTATATATTTAAAAAAATTGATCATAGCATACACGCCAATGGCAATAGATGCTGGTAAAATAATGAATTCTAGATGAGCCTCACCAAAATCATTAATCTTTGCAATAAATATATAATTATTGTAAAAATACGCCCATAAAAATGCTATATATAAGACAAAACTGTTCGATACAAGACACGCCAGGCCAATAATAGTAAATAACGTTTTTAAATGCTTAATGAAATATCACCTACCATATCCAATTTGTCGTGTCTTCTTTATAATCCTTATTTGACAATTATTATCCGAAAATGTAATTTACAAAATTAAAATATGAACTGAACCCCCGCTGACAGGCTGATTCTCGTTCAGTCTTGTCCTTCTACTTATTTTTTGTAATTGTAATTGCCAGAGTGAAGAGGGTCTTAAGAGGATATATGATAAGGTAATGCATAATTAATTTTATGTATATATATTTGTTAGGAAAAATATTTATATACAGATTTCATTAATAATGTTGTGAGAGGTGGAATATGTTGAAAAAGAATTATCTTGACATCTCTGATGAAACTTTGGAAGAACATTTTATATCTTTGGGGATATCAAGAAATTTGGCAAAAACATTAATACATATATCTCAAATTGATTATGAAAAATTTTCAAAAAAAAGATTTATCCGGTTTATATGACGAAAATTATAATGAAGATGACTATAATGTTTTTATCTATGATACTTATAAATATCCTCCTAATTCAGATTCACATAAAACGTTAAATTGATTTATTAAAATACAAATTGAATTGGGAGGGGGGCAGCAATTAAGAAGATAAAGAAGATTGTTGACAAGTTCTAATATTCTTCATTTTCCACAGGAAATGGAGGTGAAGTTGGTAAGCCTGCCTGTATTTTGCGTTTAAAGGCACCATACAAGCATTCTGACGTACAAACTCCGTCTCTGAATGGATTTTTTACTATATAAACGAAGAGGCGATTAAGAAGGTAGTAAGAGATTTTGAGTGATAAAAATAATGCCATATTTGGAAGAAAATTGGTATTTTGATACTCCAATATTGGAACTGAATCACCTAAAACATACTTTGTAATGGTCAACCTATTGAATGGGGGCAAATGGTGTTTAAAACCTCTTTTATTTGATTATATCCATTAAATTAATCTGGATTTGATTGGGGTTCAACAAATGGGGTTTTAAAATAGAAATTTACAGTCAGTAATACAATGAAACATTATTTATAATGAAATCGTTTATTGCACATAATATTTATGGGAGCGGAATCCATACTAAATTCTGATAAAGATACCTATCAATTTCAATTATTATTTGATGAAGCACCATTGTATCCCAAGGATATTACAATCCTTCAGTGTGTAAGATTGATTATATTGTGGTTTATCACCTGCAATATTTGATATAAAATCAGCAAATTGCTCAGTGCCTTCTTCAATAATCATTCTTATCAGTAATCCAGGCTGTTAATACTACGTTGGTCTATAGCGTAGCGTAAGACCCACAGATAAAACAACCGGGATTATTGATAAATCTGACAAAGTCAAGCTAGCATTACTAAAACTTATTTTTCCATCAAAGTTTTATATTAAAAAGGTGTTATCTTGTAATGGTTTTGTAATTGAAAATACTTTAGGTGAGGTGAATGAAGAGGTGTAAGATACTACAACCTGATATTACTGGAGATTTTGCTACAATTTTAAAACGTACGAACCTTGTTCATATGTTGTTTAATGGTGATTTTTGATGAGAGATATACCTAATATTGTAAAATTCTTGCGCGAGGGGGAAAAGTTAGGGGAACTTATTCCCATAATTGATATTGCCGAGCGAAAAAAAGCAGAACGAGCAATTAAGCACAATTTGGGATTTGAAAAAACTGTTTCTGTTGTATCTTCTCTTTTTGCCCTTAATTATGATACTGATGATGCCATGAATATGTCACTGAGTGAGATAGGTAGTTTTACTGGAGCGAGTCGCGTGCACCTATTTCTTTTACGTGACAATGAAACTATCATGGATAATACACATGAATGGTGCAATACGGAAGTGAAAACTCAAAAGGATAATTTACAAAACATTTCTACCGAAATTTTACCATGGTGGATGGGGAAATTGAGAAATGGGGAAAATATTCATATTGAAGATGTTTCAAAGATGCATTCAGAGGCAAGCTTTGAAAAGGAAATGCTGGAAACTCAGGATGTCAAATCCCTTCTTGTGTTTCCTTTGAAAATTGGAGAGAAACTCAATGGTTTTATTAGACTTGATAATGTTTTTGTTACAGGAAAATGGAGTTACGAGGATTTTGTCATTCTTCGTGTTTGCTCTGAGATAATAGGAAGTGCACTTGAACGTAGGCAGGTGGAGGAGGTGTTGCGGGAGAGTGAGGAAAGATATAGGGCTATTTTTGAACAATCTCTTGACGGGCTATACATCCATGATTTCGAAGGAAATTTCATTGATGCAAATCCAGTTGCATTGAAGATGTTTGGTTACACAAAAGAAGAGATCAGTTCTCTCAATTTTTCATCGTTATTAGATGAGGGGCAAATTCCAATAGTCTGGGATGCAATTAATGAATTAGTAATGACTGAGACTGATAAGGGAACAACAGAATATCATTTGAAAAGGGCGGATGAGACATATGTTTGGGTCGAAATCAAAGCATCTGTAGTTTATAAAGATGGAAAACCCTACGGTGTTCAAAGCATTGTCCGTGACATCACCGAGCGCAAGCGGATGATCGAGGAGTCTGAAAAATATCAGTGGGAGATCGAACAACAGAACATTAAACTGAAGGAACTAGATCGTATGAAATCAGATTTCCTTAATGTGGTTTCTCATGAACTAAGGACTCCCATGACCTCTATAAAAGGGTATGTACAAATGTTATCGATGGGGTCTCTTGGTGGGATTACTGCGGAGCAGAAAGAAAGTTTCGAAGTAGTTCTTAGGAATATTAATCGTTTGAATTGCTTTATTCAAGATGTCCTTGATCTCTCACAATTGAAGTCGGGTACTATGGGGTTTGTAACTGAAGAAACGAATGTAAAAAAATTGATAGATGAAGTAAAGGAAGCCATGCAGTCATCAGCTGGTCTAAAAAACATTAAAATCAATAGAGAATTAGAAGAAAATTTGCCAAGTTTAAATATTGACTCAGAGCGTATAAAACAAGTGATTATAAATCTGATAAATAACGCGATTAAATTTTCACCCGATGGCTCTATTATTAACATAAAAGCAAAAAAGAATGTAGATGACATTTTGTTTGAAGTACAGGATTTCGGTTGTGGAATATCAAAGGATAAACAGGCGAAAATTTTTGACACGTTTTATCAAGTCGATTCGAGTATGAAGAGATCGTTTGGTGGTGCAGGTCTTGGTCTTTCAATTTCCAAAAATATAATTCATGCTCATAAAGGGAAGATTTGGGTTGAGAGTAATCTTAACGAGGGTAGTATATTTAGATTTACCTTGCCGGTTGAATCTGTTAAGGATATTGAAGGTAGATTCAGAGAGGTGGATGTCTGATAGGTTGAAAAAAGAGAAATGTGAAAAGAACGAAAAAATTGATGAACTGGAGAGATTCAAGAATTTAGTTGTTGGTAGAGAACTACAGATGGTTAAATTGAAGGAAAGGATTAAAAAAAAATTGAGGCGGAGTTGGAAAACATATGATAATAAAGGGTTGGTAAGGAAATGAATTATTATGCCCTTTTACCATTGACTGCATTCTTTGCAAATATTATCCTTGGATGTTTTATTCTCTTCAGAGATCCTGAGAGTAGGTTAAACAAACTCTACAGTTTTTTTGTTTTTGCATTAGCGATATGGGCTTTAGGGGATTTTATCACTTTTATATCTCTGTTACCTGGTACAGATTTAAACTGGATTGATGTGAGTACCTTTGGCTCTTCACTTATGCCTGCTTTTTTATTGCATTTTCTTTTGATTTTTACAAAAAGAAAAATCATATCTAAAAAAATATTTGCTACGTTTTTGTATCTACCTGGTTTGTCTTTTATTTTTATAGCTCAAACAACAGATCTGATAATAGGAGAACCAGAACCAGTATACTGGGGATATGCCGCTCTTCCTGGCATACTATACGTCTTGCTAGTTGTTTATATAATTGGATACATTGCTGCTGGTCTTTTCTTTTGTTACAAGTTTTATTCAGAAACCATATCGGTAAAAGAAAAAACTCAGACCAAGTTACTCATTGTTGCTTTGAGCGTTCCACTTGTAGGTGGGATCATTACAGAGGTCGTCCCCCAAATCATTGGATTTAAGATAATCCCATTATCAACTTCATTAACCACAGTAACGGCTGTAATCCTTGCATATGCTATATTAAGGTACAAAATGTTGGGATCCATGTCGTTTAGCATTCAAAGAAAAATAATTGCAGGATTTTTGGTAGTTATCTTTATTTTAGTTGCCTTGGGATTTTTTATTATTATCCAGAGTCAAGAGGCTTTACAAAAATCTGCCGGAGAAAATTCTGCGATGTTTGTAAACGAAGCTATGGGATTTATAGATAAAACCATTTATTATAGATTTGAAGGATGGGAATCATATGTAAAAAACAATCTGGAATTGTTTGAATCTATTAGAAAATCTAATGAAGAATTTGAGAATTTGACTGATATTCAGGAATATATTAATGAAAAAAACCAGGAATGGGTGTCTGTATCACATGAGACAATAACGCCTTTTATGCAAGAGTTAATTGACAACATACTATCTGACAGACTTAGAACTAAGACAGATTTTTACGGAAAAAAATATGGCGATGCTATTTTTCCAGAGGTTTTTATAACAAATAAGTATGGTGCTAACGTCGCTCAAACTGGAAAGACAAGTGATTATTATCAGGCCGATGAAGATTGGTGGCAGAACACAAAAAGAGATGGTTTATATGTAGAAGATGTTAGTTATGATGAAAGTTCAGGTATTTATGGTATTGCTATTTGTATATTAATTGATGATGAAAATGGAAATTTCTTAGGTGTTATTAAAGTTGTTTTTAATATCGGTGAAATAGCTGGCATGATTGACGAAATAGGTTTACAATATCGTAGTTTATCTGGGTTTGACGGAGACGATGTTGTATTTAAATTACTCACCAAAGATGGGGAAATAATTTATTCAACAGAAAAATTTGAATTTTTAGAAAATGTAACTGATGAGATGATGTCGCATTTTAAAGAAAAAGATAAATCCTATTTCATAGGAAAGAATTTAAGAAATCGTGAAAAAGAAAAATTATATGCTTTTGAGCATTCAGGAGGATATAGAGAGTATAAAGGCAATGGCTGGATTCTAATAATTGGACATGAAACCGAAAAACTATTTTCTTCCATTTATATCTTTACTAACACTTTTATTATCATCATCATAGTTTTAACGATATTGTCATTATTATTTTCTATCGCTATTAGCCGTTCAATCTCAAAACCAATTATCAAACTGAAAGAGATCGCCTGTAAAATTGATGAAGGTAAATTAGATACAAAAATAAAAATTGAAACAAACGATGAAACAGGAGAACTTGCATCCTCGTTTAACAAAATGGTCCAGAACTTAAAAATCCAACAAGAAAATCTGGAAAACCTGGTTGCAGAGAGGACAAAAGAACTTGAAACGAAGATTGATGAGCTTCAGCGATACGAGAAAGTCACTATTGATCGGGAACTCAAAATGATCGAACTGAAAAAACAGATGCAAGAATTAAAATTAAAACCATCTGGAGGAAAATAACTTGGCTGAGTTATCATTAGAATGGTTGCCCTTACTGATAACCACAATAGTTATGTCAATATATTTTACACGTTTATATTTTAAAGATAAAGATAAACGAAAGATAATGTTCTCAATAGCTTTTTTTGCAACATCAATAAGTTACATACTTCTTTCATTGGGTTTTGAAATTATAGAAATCAAATACTTGATTTGGCAAAATCTCTATTACTGGAATTCTTTTCCGTTGATGATAGCTATTTTGATTGCTGTTAATGAATATTTTTTTAGCGGTATAGATTTTGATAGATTTTTCAAAATATTTCTTGCTATTTCCGCTCTTTCTTTTATGATTATTTTTTTACCATTTGGCATTGGAGGTATATTTGCAATAGCTAATCAGTTAATTACAATAGAGATTATATCGGCTTTGTTTTACCAGATTTTTAAACAAAAAAATCTCTCTAATTTGATGTTTTTACTAGCTATTTCCTGCTTAGCCATTGGCGGAATGTCTATGTCACAAAATAAACATCTTTCTATTTTTTCCTTTTTTATAGGATATACATTTTTAACTCTCGTATTTTTTGTTTCATCCGCTGCTATAGATAAAAAGGACATAGATTCCTATTTTGCTTTAAGAGCTAAACTGTTGAGTGCAAAAGATGCGTTGCAGAAGAGCGAAAACAAGTTTAGAAATTTGTTCGAGAACATAGTCAACGGTGTTGCAGTTTATGATGCAGCGGATGACGGTAATGATTTCATAATCAAGGATTTCAACAAGGCAGGTGAACAGATTGATAACATCAAGCGGGAGGATGTCGTTGGAAAAAGTTTTCTCGAAATGTTCCCGGGCGTAAATGAATTTGGACTCTTTGAAGTCTTACAGAGGGTATGGAGAACAGGGAAACCCGAACATTATCCGGTCTCCTTATACAAAGATGATAAGATAGAGGGTTGGAGGGAAAATTACGTCTACAAGCTCCAGTCTGATGAAATAGTTGCAGTATATGATGATGTCACCAAGCAGAAACAGGCAGAAATAGAGTTACAAAACAAAGTTAAACAGTTAAAAAAAAGCAAGTTATCTACCCTCAATATAATGGAAGATTTACAAGAAACCATTGAGAATTTAGAAAGAGCAGAAAATAAGATAATGGAAAAAAATAAAAAATTACAGATTTCTACAGATAAACTCAAGAGAATGAATGAAGAAATACATGTATCAAATGAGAAGTTAAAATCAACACAAGAAAAACTCAAAGTATTAAACGACAAACTTGAACAGAAAGTCATCGATAGAACTGCTAAAATAGAAAAACTGCTTAAACAGAAAGATGGCTTTATTACTCAACTTGGTCACGATTTAAAAACTCCTTTAACACCGATTATTGGCCTTCTACCAATTTTAGAAAAGCGATCGAAGGATTCCAAATCAAAGGAGTTGCTTGAAATAATCAGACGTAGTGCTAATTATATGCGAGATTTGGTTGTTAAAACGATTCAGCTAGCCCGCCTTAATTCCCCTAGTGAACAACTCGATATTGTTGATACAAACCTTTTAGAGGAGGCTAATAAAATCATCGATAGCAATCAACTTATTTTTAAAGAAAACAAGATTACTGTTGAAAACAAGATTAAGGAGGACATAATCGTTAAAGCAGATAAACTCCGACTTGATGAGTTGTTCAACAATCTTATCACTAACGCCGTTAAGTACACACCTAAGAGTGGTAATCTTATCATTGATGCGAAAGAAGAAGAGGATTTTGTTACAATTTCATTTAAGGACACTGGTATCGGATTAACAAAAGAACAAATTGACAATATCTTTGATGAATTTTACAAAGTTGATCCCTCACGACATGACCTAGGATCCAGTGGTCTTGGCCTTCCTATTTGTAAGCGAATTGCTGAAAAGCATGGCGGAAAGATATGGGCTGAGAGTCTAGGGATTGGAAAAGGTTCAACTTTTCATTTCACTCTTAAAAAATCAAGCAGTGAACAGAATAATTAAGAATATTTGAAAACAAGATAATAGAAGTGGATAAAAAAATGGTAAATAAACTTATGATAGTAGATGATGACCCTTATATTCTGATTGCAGTCAGAGAACTCTTTGAACCTGAAAATTGTGAGGTATATACTGTCGATAAGGGAGAAAATTGTATCGAGGAGCTTAAAAAAGGTTTCAGAGGAGTAATACTAATGGATATCATGATGCCGTTTATGGATGGATGGGACACAATAGAAAAAATTGTAAATCAAGGATACTTAGATGGAAATATAATTTTTATGTTCACGGCAAAAGATATCCCGGACAAAAAAATGGATAATCTTAAAGAATATATAGCAGACTATATAACTAAACCATTTGTCCCAGATGAACTAATCGCTACCGTTAAAGAATGTTTTACACGTCTGAAATAAATTTAAATAGTCAAATGTTTGAAGGATG
>CAZXHI010000047.1:0-9229 GCA_964640555.1 uncultured Thermoplasmatales archaeon
TTTGAATGGTTGTCTGTAGTTACTGAAAGCTAGTTGCTTTTTCCTGTCTTTGTAGTTGGAGACTTCAAAAGACATTTAACGATTTTATCTAGGGTATCAAACTCTTCCCTTTTTGCTCCCCCTCTAGAAAGAAACATAAATTCCATTCCTGTGTTTTTGGAAAATTTACGGTCATTTTCACTATTGCCGATATAAATCAAATTTTCCTCCTGTATTCTTTCCTTCAATCTTTCTAATAGGTAAGAATTAGGTTTTATTTTTTTTAAATCTACAAGACTTGCACCTCTCCCAATGCCACAATCAAACAGATCTTCATAGTTAAACTCTTCAATAAAAAGATCAACAATTTCTTGAGGGGAATTACTTACTATGCTTAGTCCATATCTCCCCTTTAATTCATACAGGCAGTCCACGTCAGAAAAAGGTTTAATCATCCCATTCTTCATTGCCATAATCTTTTCCTCTATATACTCTCTATTTCTTGTTTCCCACAGATCTTCTGCTTCTATACCTAACTCGATACTTATCTCATTGAATCTGTGAACGTTTTTAGAGTGAATCTTCATCAGGTTTTCTTCAGAAGATTCTATTCCAAGATGTTCGAGTGTTTTTTCCAAAGCTGTATATAGCCAAGTCAGATCGGACTCTGAATCAAGCAATACGCCATCAAGATCAAATACGGCCCCGTAACTGTTTTTCATTGGAAATACCTCGTCATTATCAACCCATTCATTTTGTGCGGATAACTTTTTATCAGTGTCAACCACCTGGATTTTATATAATCTTCATGCCAGCTTCTTCATATGTTGGTGTAATAGAATAAATTTCCGTAATCTTTATTTCGACAACGCCTTTAATAATTTTATTAGGCTTTAGTTTTAATATCCAATCTTTAGCTTTGTCGAAAGTTTTACCTTTAGAGTGATATGTTGACAATCCTTTGATTTGGTAACCTTTCGATCCTTTCCACATAGCAATTGAGACGTTCTTATTTTGCAGAATGTTCTCTTTCGTCTTTTTGAAGAACGTATCAATTACCAAGATCGTATCATCATTTACTATTTTTTTAGACGCAATTGGTACAACGTTTGGCGTTCCATTTTTGTCTACTGTCGAAAATGCCATTATTGGAATAGTTTCGAAAAACTGTTTTATTTCATTAGGTATCTTTTCTTTCATATATACCATAATTGCTCATGTCTTTAAAAGAATGTTTTCTATCTGCCGGCTGCTATTTCTGGGCAATATATGGTCGAAGTGACTAGGATTTTTTATAAGAGGGAGCGTTTCGTACGATGTTTTTCTTTAAGGAGAGTAAATCATCGTTTTTGATGAACAGAAACGTTTATTAAATCATTATTGACTTACACATCTACGAAATGGGATGCCATAGGGATAATTGCTTTAGTGCATCTACTAAACCGTTGGAGATTTGGTAAGAATGTCAAAAATAGATTTTCTAAAAAAGGGGTTTGCGGGTAGTAAGGAAGAAAAAGGCAAGGATTTGTCAGATGTCAATAAAAAAAGTTATAAAAAGAAAAAAGAATCAAATACATTAGAAAAAAATGCGAAGAAGAAACAGAAAGAATTAAAAAAGAAAGAGAAAAAAACATTTCATTCAAAAAAGAAAGTAAAATCAAATAAATCAAAGAAGACACTAGGTGGGAAAAAACCAGACGAATGGTCAGAAGAAGCAAAGAGTGAATATGTAGAAAATAAAGAGACATATATACAACTTCATGTAGAAAGCGATCAGAGTTTTAAGGAATTATTACTGGATATATATTTTGACAAAAATGCGCCTAATTTCTTTACAAATGAAGAAAATATGAGGTGGCGTCCCACAAATGACGAAATGGATTCCATTCTTGAAGCTTTTGATATTCTCTCGCAATCTTCGGTCAGTCTAGAAAAGAAAATTGATAAACTTTCTAAAGAGTTTTATTTCAATCCAGAAAAAATTGAAGTCGAACCACCCACTTCAGATCCAGAACAGAAAGAGATAGATATAAGTCCTATGTCTGGAGATGTTTTCGATAAAGAACAAGGGCAGAGCAGTGAAGATTTAAAGAAAAATACGGAAGATGGAACCCTGGTCAACTTGGAAAAGAAAACAGATGATCTTTCCGAGTCGGACAAACTCAGTGAAGTTTTTATAACACCTCCCAAGAAATCAGATGAACCAAACGACGTTTCTCCCGAGTTTAACGAAATAGGTAGAGGAAATGAAAATAAAGAAGATACAACTCCAACCGGTTTAGAAAAGAAAACAGATGATTATTCTGAAGAATCACCTAAAATCGAAGAAGTTGTTTTCAATCCAGAAAAAATTGAAGTCGAACCACCCACTTCAGATTCAGAACAAGAAGAAATGCATAGCCGACCTAGACTTGACAAGGTTTTATTTAGGAGAGTAGAAAAAACATAAGTGAGATAATCCATCCATATTTTTTTCATGTTCAACGGATGTTTATTCAGATCTCGATTATCCTTCCTACGCCTCCTTCAACATTAATCTCGGGATACGATAGTTGTATCTCCTTTTTATGTTTAGTGCAATGAGTCGCACAAACAAGTTCTAATGCGCCTAAAATATGAAAATTATTGAAACCATGCAACCCACCAATCAGGCCAACTATATTACCATACTCCCTTGAAGCATCAAGAATTTCTTTAACGCCTGAATGAGAACAACCAGTAAGAACATACCAATCCTTTTTACCCTTAAGAACCAGCGATTGCTCATCTACTGGTGTACCGGTTAATCTCCCTGTTGTGTATATCCCATCGATGATTTCCCGGGATTCTTTTACAGTTACTATATTCATATTTCTACCGGGGCTTTCTTTTCCAAGTCGGTATAATTCTATATCGCCGACAAGAGGTACAAGCGCTTTCAATCCACCATAATGATCCCAGTGTTCATGCGATATTACTATCTTGCTAATTTTCCCTGGATCTACATCAAGTTTCTCCATATTGTTAAGCAATATCTTGCCTTTTGCTCCGGTATCAAAGAGAATATTTTCATTTTCTTTTTCTATCAAACAAGAAAATCCCCAATCTGATTTTAAACCGGCATCTTTTTTGTAGACCTCATTGTCATAGACTATTGTGAGTTTCATTTCATAAACCTCTTATCTCTTTTTTCACATGACATTGATATTCTTTTAATTCCTCAATTCATAAAAAATACGGATCCTTAAAACAAGTCCGTACTCAGATATCTATCTCCTCTGTCAGGGAATATTACAACAACTATTCCTCTCTCTGCCCTCTTTGCCGTTTCCAATGCTGCAATCATTGCTGCACCGCTACTCATTCCAGCGAATATTCCTTCTTTTGCTGCAAGTTGTCTTGTCATTTCGAATGCATCTTCAGTCTCAATCATAATCGTCTCATCAATTTGGGAGGGGTCGTATATTGAGGGAACTATTGCCTCTTCCATATTTTTCAGACCTTGAATATAATGGCCTTTTACTGGTTGAGCACACGTTATGCGTATATTTGGATTATACTCTTTTAGATATTTTCCAACTCCCATAATGGTTCCCGAGGTTCCTATTGCTGAGACGAAATAATCTACTTTACCATCGGTCTGCTCTATGATCTCTCTTGCTGTAGTTTCGTAATGTGCCATTTTATTATAATGATTTGAAAACTGATCGGGCATGAAATATTTTTCAGGATATTGTTTAACCAGCTCCCTTGCCTTTTCTATCGCACCATCCGTACCAAGCTCTGTAGGGGTAAGTATTAACTTCGCGCCAAAAGCCCTTAGCATCTTCCTTCTCTCGATAGAAACCGCTTCGCTCATTACAATCTCAATGTCATACCCTTTGACCACACTTACCATTGCAAGACCAATGCCAGTATTGCCAGACGTAGGTTCAATAATCGTCTTCCCCTTTGATAGAGTACCTTCAGACTCTGCCTGTTCAATCATTTTTAGTGCAATTCTGTCTTTTATACTTCCACCCGGATTGTCCCCTTCTAACTTAGCATAAATAGTTACATTTGGATTAAGATTAAGTCTGTTAATTTTAACCAATGGGGTATTCCCTATAAGATCAAGAATGACTTCCCCAACGTTTCTCTCTTTACCCACTTTTAATGTCACCTCAAACTCTATTTATATTATCGAACTATATAACGAAAAGAACCTAACAGCAGCAACATAGTTTCGTTTCCATAGGTGCAATCCCGCTATAAACTAGTGGATAAAACTAAGACATAAAACTTTTTTGCACGATTCGGTATTATGTACCACAACAAGTTCCGCAACAATCCCCTACATATTTCTTAATTCTTCATCAATGGTTCCGTCCGGTAACATCCAGTCTGCATGTGATTCGCCGTTTTCCTCCATTTGATAACGAATACAATTCTCCCAATCCCCTTTACAATATAACCCAACCCATTTTCTATCTAATTTTCCATCTTCATAAAATCTTTTCATTGGGCATACCGGATACCATTTACAATCTTTAGAGAGTATTTTCAGCTTGTGATAATTTTTTATTAGTACCTCTTTAAGTTCAGGTCTGTGAAGGATTGCGGCTGGGTGTTGTAATGGTAATATTTTTCTGGAAGCTGATAGAAAAAGTTTCCCGTAGAGAGCGTAAAATTCTTGTTTAGAGGGAATCGTAAGATTGTATTTCTTAAAGATATATGTTGTCGAATAATGTCCCAGGGGAACCAGTATTTTAGGATCTATAATCTCTGTCTCTCTGTCTAGATAACCGCTGCAAATATCGATTTCATCTTGCTTTGGTTTCCTATACTTTGGGAGCATACATTTAACAAGATTTGTCATGTAAAGTTCCTTTCTATCAACATCTGATATCTGCAATAATTCGTCCAAAACTTTCCCTGAAGGTCCGATGAACATTATCCCCTCTTGGTCTTCGTTCTCCCCAGGTGCCTGAGCAATAAGCATGAGTCTAGCATTAATATCCCCCTCTCCAGGTAGGGCGTTAATTCTGGTTTCAGACAGTCTACATTTACTGCATGCTCTTATTTCTTCATTCAATCTTTTGATTTCCATTGCAGTAGTCTCCCATAAAAGATACGATTTCATATTATGTTTTCAGATAAATTCTGTTGTTGTTAATAGCTGAAGGCATGTTGTTTCATCTTGATCCATTTCTCCTCATCAATACCAATTAGATTTCCACATTGGCATTTGATATTTACTCCATCATGAATGCTATAATCTTCTATAATTCTCCCCTTCCAACAGTGCAATACTCTGCCTTTTCCAATCTTCAAATATCTAAAGATTTTGCTTTTGCACTTTGCACATCGTATCGTCAACATTTTTGACATTATATCTTCTTTAGGAGATCATCAATTATATCTTTAATGTCACCGACGGATTTCACACCCGTTGTGTTAGCAAGTTTTTTTCCATAACTAAAAAACGCTAAATGAGGAATTCCCATAATTTTGTATTTCTTAGAAATATCCTCATTCTGTTGAGTATTAAGTCTACCAAACGCCACTTTTCCCTTATAAATCGTTGATAACCGTCTCAATCTTGGTATCATTGCTCTACATGGCCCACACCAGGGAGCCCAAAAATCTACCACAGATAATGGATATTTTTGTATAAACTCGTTGAAGTTTTTTCCATCTAGTGTAACTGCATGATCTGGCCATTCGTTACTTGGGGGAGCTTGCTTATTGGAACCGGTTTTCCCGCCCCTTCGATTAAAAAGTCCAAGAAATATCATACTCAAAATCACTCTTTATATGGAATTAGACAAAGAAATTTTAGCGTTTCGTTACCTGTATTTACAAACTGATGCCATTCCATGGATGGTACAAAAAACACATCTCCCTCTCCGAAAACTTCCTCATTTGTCTTGTTTTTGGTGACACCGTTTCCCTCAAGGATGAATACTTCATGCTCCCAATCATGTTGGTGTAATGGAGTATATCCTCCAGGTTTTATCTCAAAAAGACGCATGGCAAAGTTCTCTGCACCATCCTTCTTTGAAATAAGCCATCTCAATTTTACGTCTTTTACTCCCTGCTCAGTGGGTTCCTCTAATTTTACTTCTGTATGATGTACATGTTTCACAAATTTCACCCTATGTAATCAGTTTTTAACTATTTTCCTTCTGTTTTTAATCTTTATGGTAGTCTTTGATTGCCTCACGTAGTGTGTTTACTGCAAGAGTTGCACAATGCGTGTGTTCCTTGGGAATACCTCCTAAAATCTCAATAAGTTTTGTACTTGTTATAGCAGATGCTTCTTCCATTGTTTTTCCTTTTATCATATTTGTCAGCATGTTGCCACAAGCAATACTTGCTCCACAACCATCTGTCCAGAAACATGCATCTTTTATTATTTCATTTTCTATGCTAAGAGTTATCTTCACAGTGTCACCACATGATCCTTTTAGTTTTCCAAGAGCATCAGGACTTTTCATTTTGCGGAAATTATTTGGATTTCGGTACTCAGCTATCACCGTCTTTGAGTATGTCAACTCTTCTTCTCGCTCAATTTTTCTTTGAATTTCTGTTACCATTTTCTCAAAGTCATCATTTTCACTCATGCAAACAGCCTTCTCTTAACTTTACTCCACATGTCGGTAATCCTATCGGCTAAGTCACTGTCTGAGAATTCGATCGCACTTTTTTCTTTAACCATGGCTTCAGTCATAGCGACATCATATGGTAATTTTCCAACAACCTCTATGTTTTTTTCTTTGCAATACTGCTCGATTTTCCTTGTATTGTCTTTGTTAATAGTATATTTATTAATACCGACTACGGCGGGAATATTGAAATGATTCGCAACGCCAAGTATCCGCTCCAGATCATGGATGGCAGAAAGCGTAGGCTCAGTTATAATTAAGACAAGGTCAACACCAGTTATAGCAGATATGACCGGACAGCCAATCCCTGGTGGTCCATCGATAATAATCAAATCTTTCTTCTTCTCTTCAGCAATATTTTTTGCATTGTTTCTTACTACAGTTACAAGTTTTCCTGAAGCTTCCTCAGCAGTATTGAGTCTTGCATGCGACATAGGCCCAAAACGTGTTTCAGAAATATAGGCAAAACCTGAATCCCTATCAACCATTGAGATAGCTCCCTCTGGACAGACATACTTGCAGACACCACAACCTTCACACGCATCTTTGTTAAAAGTTATATCTTCATCGATTGCATCGAATTTACAAGATTCATAGCACTTTTTACAATCGATGCATTTTTCTTTGTCAATGGATGCAATCTTGAGTCCATGAAAACCCATTGTTTTTTTGATAGCAGGATTAAGAATCAGATGAAGATCTGCAGCATCAACATCACAGTCAGCAAGTACTGCATTTTCTGCAAGGGAAGCAAAAGCCGCAGTAATGGATGTTTTTCCTGTTCCTCCCTTTCCACTGATAATAGTAAGCTGTTTCACGTTCCCACCTCCTCTTGTATCCGTCTGAAAAGCTCAGTAAATTTTTCATGCCACCCAGGAAGTTTTTTTACAAAGGGAATTCCCACAGAGTAAAGATTTGCAATTTCTTCACTGTGAGGTATCTTCATGAGAATGGGGATTTTCTCCTTTTGACAATACATTTCGACTTTTTTATCACCAACACCATCGCGGTTGATAATAACCCCAAATGGAATATACAAATGCCGTACAACAGCAATAGCAAGTTTGAGATCGTGAAGACCAAAAGGTGTAGGTTCAGTGACCAATATACAATAATCTGAACCATTGATTGATTCAATGACTGGGCAGGATGTTCCTGGTGGAGCATCAATGATTACATTTCCTTCTTTGCCGATCTTTTTTTTCAATGCCTTGATCACTGGAACGGCCTGGATCTCTCCAACATTCAGCAAACCATGATAAAAATCAACTCCATTTGTAACTCCATGCTCGATTTTTCCAACAGGTTTTTCCTTCCAATTGATTGCATTCTGCGGACAAACAATTTCACAACCCCCACATGAATGACACAGCTCTGGAAATACAAGCACGTCAGATGGAACAACAGCTAGTGCATTATATGCACAAAATTCAGAACATTTACCGCAATAGTCACATTTCTCTTTATCTATCTCTGGAATTTCTACTGTAACGTCTTCACGCTCCTTGATTTCTGCATTAAAGAAGATATTTGCATTCGGTTCTTCAACATCACAATCAATCACCTGTACTTTTCCAAGACTTAAAGCAAGGTTTGTCGCAATAGTTGTCTTTCCAGTTCCACCTTTCCCACTCGCAATAGAGATAATCATTCTTTCACCTTCAAAACAAGTCTTGCCATTTCAGTACCAATGTCATTTGCAACGAGGGGACATTTGACCATTAACAGGAAGAACACCTCCCGATCTATATCACTTAATGATTCATAATTGCCTTGGCCTTTAGAGATGATCATATCTGACGTTTTGAGGAGTTCTAAGAATTCCTTTGATGCGTATGAAAGGACCATCCCTGGAGTTGATTTGCTCTGATCAGCATCACCAGCAATAACCTTTGCATGTTTGTCAATGCCTGCAAATTTCGCGTCATCCATTGTCGCATCATTTATGATGGGATTTGCTTTTACAACATAGGTAATCTTTTTTTCACCACCAGAAATTTCCTCAAGAAGTAATTTATCAAAGAATATTTCACCAGTGTTATCAGCTAGATACAGAATGCTTTTTGACTGCTTTAAAACTTCTTTAAATCGCGGATAATCATCATCGACAAATTCCTTTTTCACCGCTACATCAATCATATCCTCAACGTTGAAACGGTTGCTTGTACCAAAATCAATGACATTGCCAACGATGGAGAGTTTAATTGCCATAAGAAGAGAATCATCCGCATCTTTCACCAATTTTTTGAGGTAAGGGTACTCGTTCTTTGCCATCTCATTTGACTGATCTTTCACTTTTTTATAAGGATCCTTTGAACCTGTGATTCTCCTGATAATTTCATGTACTTCTCTAGATAGCTCTGGAGGCGAATTAGTAAAAGAAATGGCTTGGAGGTGTTTCATGACCTCTCTTAATACTTCTGCTTGGATCTCTTCGTCATCTGTTGCCATGCGCGCAGCTTCTAATGACTGCTTTATAAAACAGGGAATACAATCAAGATATGTCTTCATTATTTCACTTGCTGAATGTGTTTTAGTGGTGATGTCTATCTCTGAATGCATGCTGTGCACATGCGTCCCCTTCACTAGCCTTTTGAAGGGTTTCTTGCTTAAAAGCAGCAATA